>JAFAGU010000097.1 GCA_019237595.1 Betaproteobacteria bacterium
GCTTACTCGCGCGCGAAAGGCGGCGAGCTCCTCAAGAGTTGCACTTTCGCAGCCTATTACCCACAGCCTCCCGCGATTGGGAAAGACTCCTTGTGTTATCGCTCGCTCCACTGCTTCCCACGGGCACGAATACTCGGGTGTTATGGCCAGATCGATATCTTCAGCTTGTGCGTGCGCGAAGAATGCTGCGAAATCTCGCACGGCAGTCGGACGATCTCTATTAGCTATTTGTGTTGCTGTGGCAGCAACATCTCCGCGCCGCTGATATAGGAGTGTTCTGTATGTATGCTCATCTGGAACTAAAAACTCCAGCTTCGGGTTCTTGAGCTGGTATTCGGGGGCCGCTAACGCGTCAGATACTCTTACTATGTTCGTCATTACTCAGGCCCCTACTTACTGCTGGGATCTTTCGCTTAGCGTTAACCAGATTAAGCGGCTTGCATCCACCGACTTCACATGCGGTCCTAGATTCAGAACTCGCGCGCCCGGCTCACCGCCAGGCCAAGAGTGCCCCCCATTGGGTAGCTTGTACAAGACGATAACGGCGCCGGGCGTGCCGGCGGGAGGCTCGTAGCGCTCCATGATGTATTCGGCGCCGGTCTCGGTGCGAACGGGCGCATCGGCGCAGTGGTTCCACTTCTTCCAGATGGCGAGGGTTTCGGGGATGGAGCGATGCGGGTGGCGGTCGAATTGGTTCGGGCCCATGCCGCCGTCCCAGAGGACGTTCTTGTCCTGCAGGCCGTGGAAGACGATGAGCGGGACGGGGCGGGCGGGCGCGGGGCCGTCGACGCCGAGGTCGGCGGAGACGATGCCGGCGCCGGAGATGAGGTCGGAGGCTTCGGCGGCGAGCCGGTAGGCGAGCATGCCGCCGTTGGAATGCCCGGCGGCGTAGAGGCGCTTCGGGTCGACGCGGAAGTCGCGAACGAGCTCGGCGGCGAGCTTGCGCACGAAGCCGACGTCGTCCACGCGCGCGCGGACGGCGTAGCCGCAGCAGGTGCCGGCGTTCCAGGTGAGGAGCGGCCCGCCGGCGGAGGTGCCGTCGGGATAGACGACGATGAAGCCGTGCGCGTCGGCGACGCGGTTCATGCCGCTCGTCTTCATGTGCTGCTCGGCGTGCCCGCCGCCGCCGTGGAAGTTGAGGAGCGCGGCGCGCGGAGCGGAGGATTGCTCCAGCGACGAAGGGACGTAGACGACGTAGCGCCGCTTCATGCCGTCGTGCTGGAGGAAGCGCTCGGTGAGGGCGGCCTGCGCGAAACCGGCCAGGAAAAGAAGAACGAGCGGGAAAAGGCGCAAGGCCATGTCTTATTATGGCTACATGGACCGGGAGATGGCTGACACGCTGGTGCGCACGGGCCGAGGCACGCCGATGGGCGAGCTCCTGCGCCGGTACTGGGTGCCGGTGCTGCTCTCCAGCGAGATCGCGGAAGCCGACGGCCCGCAGGTGCGCGTGCAGGTTATGGGCGAGAAGCTGATCGCCTTCCGCGACTCGGAAGGAAAGCCCGGGCTGCTGGAAGAGCGCTGCACGCACCGCGGCGCGTCGCTCTTCTTCGCGCGGAACGAGGAAGGCGGCCTTCGCTGCGCGTACCACGGGCTCAAGTTCAACCGCGCGGGCGAGTGCGTGGACGTGCCCTCCGCGCCCGCGGGCTCGCGCGCGCAGGTGTGCGAGCGCATGCGCACGGTCGCGTACCCGTGCCTCGAGCGCGCGGGCATCGTTTGGGCCTACCTCGGCCCGAAGGAGGAGCAGCCCGCGCCGCCGGAGGTCGAGTGGTGCACGCTGCCCGCGGAGCACGTCTTCGTCTCCAAGCGCCTGCAGGAATCGAACTTCCTCCAGGCGATGGAAGGCGGCATCGACACGAGCCACGTCACCTACGTGCACCGCTACGAGGTGGACGAGGACCCGATGCACCGCGGCACCAAGGCGAACGACTACATCAAGGCCGACGGCAACGTCATCTTCGAGGTCGAGGAGAACGACTTCGGCTGCACGCTCTACGGGCGGCGAAACGGCGAGCCCGACTCCTACTACTGGCGCATCACGCAGTGGCTCTTCCCCTGGTTCACGCTCATCCCGCCCTTCGGCGAGCACGCGCTAGGCGGCCACGTGTGGGTGCCGATCGACGACGAGAGCTGCTGGGCGTGGAGCATCAACTTCCGCCCCGAGCGGCCTCTTACGCGCGAGGAGCGCGCCGACATGGCCGCGGGCCGCGGCATCCACTGCGAGGTGGATCCGGTCACCTTCCGCCCGCTCGCCAACAAGTACAACGACTACCTGATCGACCGCCGCGCGCAGAAGGAAAAGCGCTCCTTCAGCGGCGTGATGGGATTCGCCATGCAGGACGCCTCGCTCCAGGAGTCGATGGGCGCGATCCAGGACCTGATGCGCGAGAAGCTCCTTCCCACCGACCGCGGCATCGTCGCCGCGCGCAAGATGCTCTACGAGGCGGCGATGGGCCTTCGCGAGGGCCGCGAGCCGCCCGCGGTCGATCCCTCGCGCCAGCGCGTGCGCGCCGCCGGCGTCCTCCTCCCGCGCAACGTCAAGCCGCAGGCCTGGGCGAAGGAGCACATCGCCGACGGCCTCAAGCAACCGGTTTATTCGCTCTAGGGAATTTTGATGTTTCGGTTTTTCGCTTTTCTCCTTTTGATTTTCTTAGTAACTGCAAATGCAGAGGAGTGGTCCCCCTCAAAACCCGTAAAAGTCATCGTCCCCATCGTGGGCAGCACGAACGACGTGCTCGCGCGGCTGGTGGCGGGCGAGCTCGGCAAGGCGGTCGGCCAGCCGGTGGTAGTGGAGAACAAGGGCGGCGCCGGCGGCAACATCGGCGCGGAGTACGTGGCGAAGTCCGAGCCCGACGGCCACACGCTGCTGATTGGCTTCAACGGGCCGATCGCGGTGAACGTGTCGCTCTTCAGGAACCTGCCCTACGACCCGCTCAAGGACCTCGCGCCCATCACGCTCATGGTGACGACGCCGCAGTTCTTCGTCGTGAACCCGAGCCTGCCGGTGCGCAACGTGGCGGAGTTCGTCGCGCTCGCGAAGGAGAAGCCCGCGGGCCTCTCCTACGGCTCGGTGTCGGTGGGCAGCGCCTCGCACCTCACCATGGAGATGCTGAAGAGCGCCTCGCACATCGACGTCGTGCACGTGCCCTACAAAGGCGCGCCGCCCGTGCTCTCGGACCTCCTCGGCGGCCAGATCCAGGCGGGCTTCTTCGTGCCCGGGAACGTGATGGGCTACATGAAGGAAGGCCGGCTTCGCGCCATCGCGTCCACCGGCCGCAAGCGCTTCCCAGCAGCCCCCGACGTCCCGACGATGATCGAGCAGGGCTACCCCGACTTCGAGGCCGTGGCGTGGATCGGCTTCCTCGCCCCCGGCGGCACGCCGCGCCCGATCATCGACCGCTACCACAAGGAAATCGTCAAGATCCTCCACGAGCCCGCGATCCGCGCGAAGGTCGAGGGCCTGCAGTTCGAGCTCATCGCGAGCACGCCGGAATACTTCGCGAGCTGGATCCGCTCCGAGATTCCGCGCTGGGGGAAGGTAATCCAGGAGACTGGGGCGAAGGCCGATTAGACTTTCTCGAAAAACCTCTTTGATTACCGGCGGCGGCGCCGGCATCGGTGCGGCAACGGCGAAGATCTTCCGTGCCGAAGGCGCCTCGGTCTTCGTCGTCGACCAAAATCCGGGCGACGGGGTCGATTTCGTCGCGGACGTTTCCGACGAGGCGAAGGCGCAGGAAGCGGTGAAGCGCGCGCTCGAGAAGTTCGGGCGCCTGGACATTCTCGTTAACAACGCCGCGGCTAGAAATTATTCATCGATTTCAGAAGCAACAAAAGATGAGTGGAAAAAAATCGTTGAAGTCAATTTGATAGGCACGGCAAATTACTGCAAGGCGGCGCTGCCGCTGCTGAGGAAGAGCGGCAAGGGCGCGATCGTGAACGTCTCCTCCACCTACGCGGTGGCGGGACGCAAGGGGATGGGGCTCTACGACGCGACGAAGGCGGCGATCCTCGCGCTCACGCGCACGCTCGCGCACGAGGAGGCGCCCGCGGTGCGCGTGAATGCGGTATGCCCGGGCTCGACGCTCACCGACTTCCACGTGAACAAGGCGCGCGCCGCCGGGAAGGACCTCGAGAAGCTGAAGCGGGAAAGGGACGACACCTCGCTCCTCGGGCGCTGGGCAGCTCCCGAGGAGATCGCGTGGCCGATCCTCTGGCTCGCGAGCGACGAGGCGTCGTTCATCACCGGCGCCGCGCTCATGGCGGACGCCGGCCTGTCGATCAAGTAGTTACTTCTTGTGCTGGTCGTAGTAGCGGCCGGCCTCGTAGCCGATAACGCCGCCCGCGGCCGCGCCTAAGGGCGTGCCGACCGGGCCGGAGCCGATTCCCGCGCCCGCGGCGGTGCCCGCCACGGTGCCCACGGTCTCCGCGCGCGACGCGCATCCCGCGACGCCCACGCACACCGCAACGATCGAGAGAGCCAGTGCTGACTTGAGCATGATGGTTCCTCCTGTGACTGACAATGCCCCTGTGCAGCAAGCGTTGTTCCCGCCTCGGTTCTAGAATTTGTCCATGGTTCGCATTTTTCTTTTCCTCGCCTTTACAACCCTTTCGGGTTTTTCTTTTTCTCAAAACCCTTTCCCCGTCAAGTCGGTGCGGGTCGTCATTCCGTGGCCGCCGGGCCAGGCGACGGACATCGCGGCGAGGATCGTCGGCCAGAAGCTGCAGGAGGCGCTCGGCCAGCCCTTCGTCATGGACAACAAGCCGGGCGCGGGCGGCTCGATCGGCACCGACATCGTGGTGAAGGCGCCGGCGGACGGCTATACGCTCCTCGCGGCGTCGAGCGGCCCGATCTCGATCCTGCCGCACGTGCAGAAGGCGCCCTACGACCCGGCGAAGGACCTCGCGCCGATCGCGGTCACCACGCTCAACAACTACGCGCTGGTGACGGCGCCCTCGGTGCCGGCCAAGAACGCGCGCGAGCTCGTGGCGCTGCTCCGCGCCCATCCGGACGAGTACACGTTCTCGAGCTCGGGCGCCGGCGCGACGACGCACCTCATCATCGAGGCGTTCAACGCCGCGGCGGGGGTGAAGGCGCGCCACATCCCCTACAAGGGCAGCGTCCCTTCGCTCACCGACGTGATGAGCGGCCAGGTGACCTACACGATCGAGACGCTCGCCTCGACGATGACGCACGTGCGCGCGGGAAAGCTGCGCGGCTACGGGCTCTCGCTCAACAGCCGCTCGCCCTCGGCGCCCGAGCTCGCGCCGCTCGCCGAGGCGGCGGACCTCCGCGGCTTCGACATCGGCGGCTGGAGCGGCTACGCCGCGCCCGCCGGCACGCCGCGCGAGATCGTGCAGAAGCTCTCGGCGGAGATCCTCAAGGCCATGCAGTCGGCGGATGTGCGCGAGCGCTTCGCCGCCATCGGCCTCGACCCGGCGGTGATGACGCCGGAGGAAACCGCCGCCTTCATGAAGCGCGACGCCGAGCGCTACGCGCAGATAGTGAAGGCGGCGAACATCCGGTTAGAGAACTAGTTCGGCGCGAAGCAGTAAAGGAGGCCGGCGCCTCCGGTCGACACGAGCGCGTCCTGGCCGCAGCCGCGCGTGCCGTGCGAGGAGTTCCACGACTTCATGTGCCAGGTGTCCTTGAGGCCGGTGCGGTCAGCGTGCCCGACGATCGCCGAGCCCTCGCCGCTCTTCGTCCAGTTGCCGCACGTGGTGTCGCCGCCGGCGGTGGAGAAGCGCCCGTCGGGATCGGAGCCCGTCAGGATGTCGTGCTGGTTCGGGTTGTCGCCGCGGCCCTTTACCGGCTCGCCCTTCTCCGTGAGCGCGGTCTGCTTGGTGATGTTGTTCCTGTCGGAGTGCAGGTCGTCGACGTTCTTCGCGATCATCACGCCCTTGGCGTTGTACCAGGGCCCCTTGCCGATGCGCTCTCGCGCGCTCACGCCCGCGTCGCCGCCGGGCAGCGTGGTGCTAAGGTAGGCGCGCCAGGTGTCCTTCCTCGAGCCCGCCGCCTTGGCGAGCTGCGAGCAGTAGGCATCGGCGCCTTCCAGGCCGCCGTAGTTGGCGCCCTCGCCCTTGCCGACGCTCGTGACGAAGAACGACATGTCTTCTGCCTGCGCGGGCAGGCCGGCGCCGAGCAGCGCGACCACGCCCAGGGTCAGTGCGGATTTCTTCACGGGTGCTCCTCCAGAGGTTGGGATGCTGCCGGCGGTGAACACGCGCGGCAGCCGGTTTAATCCTACCGTCCCCTGGGCTTCTGGCTGCTACGGTCCCCCACGCCCCCCGACCGCGGCGAAGACCTGGCCCGTCGAGTAGCTGGACTCGGGCGAGGCGAGGAGCACGTAGATGCCGGCGAGCTCCGCGGGCTGGCCGGGGCGGCCCATCGGCGTTTCCTTGCCGAACTCCGGCAGGTCCTCGGTCGGCTGCCCGCCGGTGACCTGGAGCGGCGTCCAGAACGGCCCGGGCGCGACCGCGTTCACCCGGATGCCCTTGGGCGCGAGCTGCTTCGCGAGCGCCTTGGTGAAGATCATGATGGCGCCCTTGGTCGAGGCGTAGTCGACGATGTTCTCCGACGGATCGTAGGCGTTGATCGAGGCGGTGTTGATGATCGCCGCGCCGGGCTTCATGTGCGCGAGCGCCGCCTTCGTGATCCAGAACATCGCGTAGACGTTGGTCTTGAAGGTCTCGTCGAACTGCGCGGTGGAGATGTCGAGGAGCGAGTCCTGCGATACCTGGCGCGCGGCGTTGTTCACGAGGATATCGAGGCCGCCGAGCTCGCGCACCGCCTGCTCGACGAGCTTGCGGCAGAACTCCTCGCTCTTGATGTCCCCCGGGATCGCGACCGCGTGCCGGCCGGCGGCCCGGATGTACTCGACGACCTCGCGCGCATCGGGCTCCTCGGCGGGAAGGTAGTTGATCGCGACGTCGGCGCCTTCGCGCGCGTAGGCGATCGCGGCGGCGCGTCCGATGCCGGAGTCGCCGCCGGTGATGAGGGCCTTGCGGCCCGCGAGCCGGCCGGAGCCCTTGTAGGATTTCTCGCCGCTGTCCGGGCGCGGATTCATCTTGCTCTGCAGGCCCGGCCACGGCTGCTTCTGCTCGGGAAGCGGCGGACGCGGATATTCGGTGACCGGATTGGGCGGCGCGGCTTCCGCGCGCGCGCCCTGCGCCGAAAAAGCAGGGCTGGCGGCTTCGGAGGATACGGCGGCGGCCATGAGCAGGCCGCTCGCGCCGCCGACGAAGATGCGGCGGGAAGTGCTGGTGGGGTCGGTTTTCATGAGGACGGCGCGAGCAAGTAGCGCGCCGTGCCGGGCCTCGTCAGCGACACGGAACGCTCCTTGCGGCACGCGAGGCTCAACCGTTGGAGGAACAACCATGCCGATGTTGCAAGGAAAGCGTGTGGCCATTCTCGTCGCCGAGGGCTTCGAGCAGGTCGAGATGACCGGGCCGCGTCAGGCGCTGCAGGAAGCGGGCGCCGAGACGGCGATCGTGTCGCCGGCCAAGGACGAGGTGCAGGGCTGGAAGCATTTCGACAAGGCGGACAAGTTCCACGTCGACGTGCCGCTCGACGAGGCGAAGGCGGAGGATTTCGACGCGCTCCTCCTGCCGGGCGGCGTCGCGAATCCCGACCAGCTGCGCATCAATCCCAAGGCTGTACAGTTTGCAAAGGCCTTTGCCGATTCCGGGAAGCCGATCGGCGTCATCTGCCACGGGCCCTGGACGCTCATCGAGGCGGGCATCGTGAAGGGACGCACGATGACCTCGTGGCCGGCGCTGAAGACCGACCTGCAGAACGCGGGCGCGAAATGGGTGGACGCCGAAGTGGTCGTCGACCGCGGCGTCGTCTCGAGCCGCAAGCCCGACGACATCCCGGCGTTCAGCAAGAAGCTCTGCGAGGAGTTCGCCGAGGGCAACCACGGCCCCGGGCTCACGCAGCGCTCGAAGGATCGCAAGGGATCCGAGCAGCGCGCCCGATCCTGACCTAGCGGTTCTTCTCCCTCCAGCCCTTCAGCAGCGGGAAGTAGAGCGCGGTGCGCGCGCCTAGGCTCGCGGACGCATAGTCCTCGAGCTGGCGCGCGTAGCGCTCGAGCTCGCGATCGAGGAAGGCTTCCACGCCCGCGCCTTCGTGGCGGCTCGTCTTGTAGTCCACGATCCAGCGCTCGCCACGCTCGTCGCGGAAGACGCGGTCCATCACGAAGGTGCGGAAACCGGCTGGCGCGCCCGCCCCCGACATGCGGGCGCGCACGCGCGACTCGCTCGCCGCTTCCGCATGCGGCCCCAGCACCCAGCGTCCGCGCTCGTCGGCGAGCGCGTTCGCGAGCGCGGCCGCGATCGCGTC
>JAFAGU010000196.1 GCA_019237595.1 Betaproteobacteria bacterium
GCACTTGGCGCGTGAAAGGAAACATGTCCGGGAAGAGCCGGAAGGACGTGAGCGAAGCGGGATCGATCTTGCGCGCGTCGCAGTGCGCCTGCGCCTTGTCCAGGATTGCGGAGAGGTTGCGCAGCATCGCCGCGAAGCGTGGCACGCTCGCCTCGTACATCGAAACACCGGGTGGGTTGGCCATGGGCGAATTCTAAGGCCCGCGGCCGTTCCGGGCCCGGCGACCCACCCGCGCCGGGCCGCGGTGCTCGCTCAGGTCAGGCGGCTGATGACGCTGCGCTGCGAGTTGATCGCCATGGCGAGGAGCGCGCCGAAGACCACGCCGGCGCCGAAACCGACGCCGACCGAGGTCCAGGGATTCGCCTGCACGGCTTCGTGGGTATAGCGGGCGGCGTCCTTCGCGCGCGAGCCCCACGCCTGCATCGTTTCGTTCAGCTTTGCACGGGCGTCGGTGGCGATGTCCTCCGCGCGGGCCGGGATCTCGCGCATCTTGCTCGTGGTGCGGTCGGTTTGCGTCTGAAGCGGTTCCATTCGGGCGTCCTCCGTGAACAGGGTCGTTGGTAACCCTGCGCGCGGAGCAAGCGCCGTGCCGCGGACTACAGCGCCGCAGCGAGCCCCGGCGCGGCCGCCTCGCGCTCGTTCGGCGCCTTGGGCTTGCCCTTGCCAAAGCGCTCCACGAGCTCTTCCCACATGGAGGTGGTGTCCTTGCGGAAAACCTGCGACGCATCGGCCTCGCCGACGAACCAGAAGCCCTTGGCGAGCTCCGCGGCGAGCTCCTCCGGCATCCAGCCGACGAACCCCGCGAAATAGCGCGCCTCGTTCGGCGTCGTCTCGATGATGTGGTCGATGCTCTTCGCGTTGCCGGTCATGTAGAGGTTGCCGAAGAGCCGCAGCGAGGGCTCGCCCGGGTCGTGCCGCACGAGCGCGAAGAGCGCATCAGAGGCTTCCGGGCCGCCAAAGTAGATCGGGTCCACGACCTTCTTCGACGGCGCGTGGTCCGGAAAGGCGGAAGCCATCGGCGTGTCGGTCGCGCGGTTCAGGATGAAGCCGATGTGCTTGTCGCCGAGCGGCACGACGATGAGTGCGGTGTGGCTGTAAGGACCCTGCAAGGAAGGCCGCGCCACCAGCAGCATCGGCTTCGAAAGGTCCTGGGCGCGCACCAGCGCCGGGCAGGAGAGCACGAGGAAAGCGGCGAGTGCACCAAGAAGGCGTTTCATCGTTCGTACCGTCCTCTCGTCGATGTCGTCGAAGGGATTCGACGCAAGAACTGTACGATGGTGCTTGAAATTTCGCTTGCCCGGCTCGCGGCCATTCGGCGCAGCGGGAGGCGCGTGCGGGCAAAGCCTTACGCCGCGCGCAAGCTCGATCCCGACTGCTCGACGCGATTCCTTCCCGCCGCCTTGGCGCGGTAGAGCGCCGCATCGGCTCGGGCGAGCCACGCGTCAGGGTTCGCATCGGCAGGGTCGGAAACCGCGAAGCCGACGCTCACCGTGATGGGCTCCCCGATGCCGGCATGCAGGGAAGCCGCTCGCGCGCGGATGCGCTCGGCGACGAATCGCGTCGCGTTCTCGTCGGCCCCGGGCAGCAGCACGCTGAACTCATCGCCGCCGTAGCGCCCCGGGACGTCGTGCGCGCGCACGTTGTTGCGGATGAGCTCCGCGACGGCGCGGATCACGCGATCGCCGGCGGGATGCCCGTGGCGGTCGTTCACTTCCTTGAAGCGGTCGATGTCGATCATGAGGAGCGTGGCATGGCCGCCGAGCCGCCGGAAGCGGTGGAATTCGGCCAGCACGGCGCGCTTCCAGTGCCCCTGATTGAGGAGCCCGGTCAGCTCGTCGGTGCTCGAGAGCGCCGCCAGCGCGATGGCCTGCTGCCTCACCCTGCGCGAGAGGCGATAGGCGCTGAGCGCTACGGTGATGCTGTACACGAGGAGCAGCGGCACCACGGCGACCCGCGCCTCGACCGAGGACTCGACCGGCATCTCGAAGCCGACGAGGAGCGTCACGATGGCGATCACGAAGGCCTGGACGGCGAGGCAGCGCACGAGCAGGCGCACGCCGCCGACCGCGGCCTTGTCCATCGCCAGCATGGCGAAGAGCACGACGCTCGGCGCCGGATTGAAGTGCAGGAGCGCGATCCACAATCCGCCGCTCGCCGAATCGACCATCAGGTTGCGGACCTCAGCGCGGTGCGGATTGCGCGAGCCGATCGCGAGCCGGTAGGCGAGATGCGGCCAGCCGAACGCGTTGAGCGCGAGGAGCGCCCACTCGAACGCGTTCGCGCCCTGCTGCCAGAGGCCGCCGGCAATGCACAGCGCGCCCAGCGCCAATCCGAAGAAGCGCGGCGCGTACATGCGCCTCGCGAAGCGCAAGCCCTCCTCGCGCGAGCGCTCGCCCGGCTCCTCGTCCTCGAAGCGGATCTCCCTCATGCGCGAATTTTACTGGGCCGGCGGGCCCTTGCATCAAGCCGGAAGTGTCAGCTTTCCGATCGCCTCGCTCGAGAACCGCCCCGACTGGTAATCGGCGATCGCCTGCTCGATCTCCTCGCGGGTGTTCATCACGAACGGGCCGTACTGGACGATCGGCTCGCGCAGCGGCTTTCCGGCGAGGACGAGGAGACGCGCGCCGTCTTTCGACGTGACTTTGAGCTGCGATCCGTCCGAGAGCAGGCCGGCGGCGCGATTGGGCACCCTGCTGCTCTTCTCCCCCACCGCCGCTTCGCCTTCGTAGACGTAGACGAACGCGCCGTGCCCCTCGGGAAGCTCCGCCTCGAAGCTTTCGCCCGGCGAAAGATGCACATCGAGGTAATAAGGATCCGTGCTGCCTCCGTGGATCGGACCGGTCTTCCCCTTGTAGCGGCCGGCGATGACTTTCACGCCGTCGACCGAGGGAATCTGGCTGGAAGGAATGTCGCGGTAGGCCGCGGGCCTCATCTTCTCCTTCGCCGGGAGGTTGAGCCAGAGCTGGAAGCCGCGCATGCGGCCTTCAGTCTGCTGCGGCATCTCGGAGTGGATGATGCCGCGCGCGGCGCTCATCCACTGCACGTCGCCCGGCCCAAGGTCCCCGGTGTTGCCGTGGTTGTCCTTGTGCTGCATGTGGCCGTCGAGCATGTACGTCACCGTCTCGAAGCCGCGGTGCGGGTGCGCCGGAAAGCCGGCGAGGTAGTCGTCCGGGTCGTCGGAGAAGAATTCGTCCAGCATGAGGAACGGGTCGTGGCGCAGGCCCGGCTGCGCGCCGAGGCTGCGCCGCAGCTTCACGCCGGCGCCGTCGGAGGCGGGAATCGACTCGATGATGCGCTGGAGCTCGCGGGTTTTCATGATCCTCCTAGGCGGCGAGCGGCTCGGCGGCCGCGGGAAGCAATTGTGCGATTCTCGCGCGCGCCGAAGCGAGGCCCTTTTCGCGGCTCTCCGCGCTGATATTGAGGCCTTCCGCGTACACGAACTCCACGTCGGCGATGCCGATGAAGCGCAGGATGTCGCGCACGTAGGTCGTCTGCGTGTCGGCCGGCGTGCCGGCGTAGAGCCCTCCGCGCGCAGCGGCGACGTACGCCTTCTTGCCGGTCAGCAGCCCGACCGGGCCGTTCTCGGTGTAGCGGAACGTGACGCCGGCGCGGGCGACGTGGTCGATCCACGCCTTGAGCTGCGAGGGCACGCCGAAGTTGTACATCGGCAGCCCGATCACGACGATGTCGGCGCGCCGGAGTTCCTCGACCAGCGCGTTCGAAAACTCGAGGACCGCCTGCTGCGCCTGGTCCGGCGTCTTCGCCAGGAAAGCGCCGAAGCGTGCCGCGTCGAGGTGAGGCACCGGACTCCGAGCGAGGTCGCGCACCGTGACGCTGGCACGCGGGTGTTCGGCGAGGAGCGATGCGGTGACCGCCTTCGCGAGCCGCGTGGATTGGCCGTCCTCGCCCTGGAGGCTCGCATTGATCTGGAGGATGTTCATGGCTCTTGCTCCTTGAGTAGGTGAGCCAACTTATGATTGAATCAATCCATTGAATAGCGCAATGAATAGCCTAGTATAATCTAGTATTTAGATTTTATGGCCGCTCCCAAGATCCCGCTCGACCACTGGAACGCCCTTGTTTCCATCGTTGATTCAGGAAGTTACGCAAAAGCTGCCGAGCGGCTCCACAAAA
>JAFAGU010000162.1 GCA_019237595.1 Betaproteobacteria bacterium
GCCGCCAGCCCTACGAGCCGGATGCGCGCGAGCGCCGCCTGCTCGGCCTGGGTGGCGCGGAACAGTCGACGCTCTACCGCGCGGTCGGATGCGAGCAATGCGACTACCAGGGCTATCGCGGCCGCTCGAGCATCCTCGAGCTCCTGAAGATCGACCCGGGCATCGACGAGCTGATCGCGCGCCGGGCCACCGCGCGCGAGATCCTCACGGCCGCGCGGGCGAAGGGCTTCAAGACCCTCGCCGACGACGGCGTGCGCCTCGTGCGTGCCGGCGCGACGAGCCTGGAGGAAGTCATGCGGGTGGTGGACCTCACCGACCGCATGGCCTGAGCAGGTTCCAGGGAAACTCCATGCCTTTGTTTAGCTACAAGGCCGTTGACGCGAACGGGAAGGCCGTGCTCGGCCGCGTCGAGGCGGTGAACCTCTTCGACTTGGAGCAGCGCCTCACGCGCATGGGCCTGGACCTCGTGAGCGGTGCCCCCTCGGCGCAGCGCTCGCGCCTGATCGGCGGAAGCCGCGTCCCCCGCCAGGATCTCATCAACTTCTGCTTCCACCTGGAGCAGCTCGCGAGCGCCGGCGTTCCCGTCCTCGAAGGCCTCCACGACCTGCGCGAGAGCGTCGACCATCCGCGCTTCCGCGAGGTCGTCTCCGGGCTCATCGAGTCGATCGAGGGCGGGCGCAGCTTCTCGCAGGCGCTCGGCGAGTTCCCGGAAGTGTTCAGCAAGGTGTTCGTGAGCCTCGTGCGCGCCGGGGAGCAGACCGGAAAGCTGCCGGAAGTGCTGAATAACCTCAACGAGTCGCTCAAATGGGAGGACGAGCTCGCCGCCCAGACGAAGAAGCTCTTCATGTATCCGATGATCGTCGGCGGCATCGTGCTCGCGGTCACGTTCTTCCTCATGGTCTACCTCGTGCCGCAGATGGCGGGCTTCATCCGCAACATGGGTCAGGCGGTCCCGCTGCAGACCCAGATCCTCATCGCCGTCTCGGCGTTCTTCGTCGACTACTGGTGGGCGATCCTCGCGGCACCCTTTGCCATCTGGGCCGCTCTTCGCGCGGCCACGCGCGGCAACCCGGCAATCGCGTACGCCATCGACCGCTACAAGATCACCATGCCGGTGCTCGGGCCGATCCTGCGCAAGATCATCCTCTCGCGCTTCGCCTCGAGCTTCGCGATGATGTACGCCTCGGGCATCACGGTGCTCGACGCCATCCGCAGCTGCGAGGAGATCATGGGGAACCGCCCGCTCGAGTACGCGCTGCGCACCGCCGGGCAGCAGATCGCGGAGGGAAAGAACGTCACCGCCGCCTTCCAGGACCTCGGCCTCTTCCCGCCGCTCGTCATCAGGATGCTGCGCATCGGCGAGAACACCGGCGCGCTTGATCGGGCGCTGCTCAACGTCACGTATTTCTACAACCGCGAGGTGCGCGACGCCATCGCGAAGCTGCAGGCGATGATCCAGCCCGCGCTCACGGTGGTCCTCGGCCTGATCCTCGCCTGGATCATGCTCTCGGTGCTCGGGCCGGTCTACGACTCCATCTCGAAGATGAAGTTCTAGGCGCGGATGACCGAGAAGCGCATTCTCTACTTCACGGGCGATGGGCACGCCGCCTATCGCTGCACGCGCTCCGCGCTCGAGCACGAGGCGAGCTTCACCCCCGACGAGCCAGGTCTCGCCAGCTTCCGCGCCTACGTTGCGCGCCATTCCAAGGCGCTCTTCAGCTTCATCGCCGATCTCGCCGGGGAGGACTTCCACGAGGACCAGATCCCGATGCTGCGCGGCTCGGATCGGGAGGCGGTCGTTCGCCGGCGCCTCGCGCAGCGCTATCGCGACCTGCGCCTCGCGGCGGCGCTCTCGCTCGGAAGCGTATCGGCCGGAGAGCGCAAGAACGAGCGGCTGCTCCTCGCCTCGTTCTCGAGCCCGGAGCAGGTGACGCCCTGGATCGATGCCATCGACGAGGCGGGCGCGCGCCTCGCCGGCTTCTACTCCGTGCCGCTGCTAGCGCCGGCCCTCGCCACCCGGCTCGGCGCGAAGGGCGGGCGCGCGTTCGTCGTGACCGCCGACCGTGCCGGCCTGCGCCAATGCTTTGTCGACGAGGGCAAGCTGCGCTTCGGGCGCCTGGAGCGCGTTGGCGAGATGACGCCGCAAGCCTTGTCCGCCTTCGTGCGCTCCGAGACGCAGCGCCTGTCGCAGTACCTGATGACGCTTCGCGCGCTCCCGCGAGAGGGCGCGCCGGTCAACGTGCTCGTCGTGGCGCCGAAGGGCCAGAAAGCGGCTTTCCAGCGCTCGCTCGTCTCCGACGCCCGCCTGGCCTTCCACACGGTCGACATCGATGAAGCCACCGATGCCGTGGGCCTCTCCGAGCTCCCCGCTGCGGCGGGCGCAGAAGCGCTCTACCTGCATCTGGCGGCCCACCATCCGCCGCGCGAGCAGTTTGCGAGTCGCGAGGACACGCGGCGATATTTCTTCTGGAAGCTGCAGCGCGGGCTCGTGGTCGCCGGCGCGGCGGCCTTCGCCGCCTGCGCGCTCTACGCGGGGAACCGGTGGCTCCAGGCCTCCCAGCTCGAGACGAGCGCGGAGCAGCAGGCCCAGCAGGCCCGGCAGGCCGCCTCGCAGTACGAGCGGATCACGGCCGGCTTTCCCGTGACGCAGACTTCGACCGAGAACCTGAAGGTCGCGGTCGTGGAGTTCCTGCGCATTGCCGAGCGAAGCCCGCCGCCCGAAGCCGCGTTCGTCCACGTATCGCGGGTGCTCGAGAAGTTTCCGCAGATGGATCTCGAGGCGCTGACGTGGAGCGTCGGCACGCCCGAGCGCCGCACGGAAGCGAAGCCGGCGCCATCGGTCGCGCCGCCGGGCAAGCCGGGCGCCGGCGCGGAGCTCGCGGTGATCGTCGAGATCGCCGGCCGGGTGAACGCCACCCAGCGCAACGACTATCGGGGCATCACCGAACAGGTGCAGCGCTTCGCTGGAGCGCTCGCGAGCGGCGGCTACGAGCTCATCCGCACGCAGCTTCCCTTCGACATCACTTCCGAGGGCACGCTGACCGGGGACATCGGCGGCAGCGAAACGACCGATGCGCCGCGCTTCACCATCGTCGTGGCGAGGAGACTGCCTTGAACCTCACCCGCGAAGAGCTCAGGCAGCTCCTGGTGCCTGCCGTCGTGGCGCTCGCGCTCCTGGGTGCAGGCATCGCGCTCATCTGGGCCGCCGGACGGGCGCAGCAGGCGGCGCGCACGGATCTCGCCCAGGCGCAGCTCGAGCGCCAGCGAAACGCCGAGCGGCTCGCGCGTATCGCCGAGGAGGAGCGGGAGGTGCGCGAGAAGGTCGAGGTCTATCGGCGCCTGCGCCAGCTCAACGTCCTGGGCGAGGAAAAGCGCCTGGAATGGGCCGATGCCATGACGCGCATCCGGCGCGACCGGGAGCTGCTCGACCTGCGGTACCGGGTGGACAAGCAGCGTCGGCTCACTTCCCTTCCGGCGAAGCCGGGTAACGTCGATTTCTATGCGAGCACCATGAAGGTCGATCTCGCCTTGCTGCACGAGGAAGACCTGCTGCGCTTCCTGGCCGATCTGCGGGCCTCGGGCAATGCGTACTACGCGGTGAAGCGCTGCGCGCTGACGCGCACCGGTCAATCCGCGAGCGGCGGCGCCATCGCGCCCCGGCTGCGGGCCGATTGCGACATCGACCTGGTCACGCTCATCGATCAGGGAGCCAAGCCATGAAGCGCTTAGCCGCGGCGATGTTCGTCGCGACATTCGGCGCTGCGGCGCCGGCCGGCGCGCAGGAGCCGCTTGGCAGGCTTTTCTTCACGCCCGAGCAGCGCCAGGCGCTCGACGCGCGGCGAAAGGCGCGCCTGCCGGACAAGCCCTCCGGCCCGGCCGCCGCAACGCCGCACGTTCGGCTGGACGGATACGTCAAGCGCTCCGACGGGCGCTCGACCGTATGGGTGAACGGCGAGTCCGTTCCCGAGACCGTGCAGGCGGATTCCCCGCGGATCGGTGCCGCGGGCCGCGACTCGCGCGTGTCCGTCAACGCGGGCGACGGCGGAGGCCGCGTCGAGCTGAAGCCCGGCGAGGTCCTCGACCGCGGCAGCGGCGAAGTCCGCGACGTCCTCGGGGACGGCGAAATCCGCGTTCGCCGCAACCGCGCCCCGTGAACGCCCGGCGCGAGCGCGGCGTAGCGCTCATCGCCTTCATGGCGATCATCGTCCTCTCGCTCTCCTGGATGCTCGTGTCGCGGCTGAACGCGGCGTCGGCCACGGTCACGGCCAAGAATCGCGAGCACAACGCCGCCGTGCTGGGCGTCGCCAAGCAGGCGCTGATCGGCTACGTCGCCTCGCAAGCGACTCTTCGCTCGGAGAACAATCCGGGCGCGCTGCCCTGCCCGGAACCGATTTCGAGCGCAGGCACGGCCGCGCTCGAGGGCATTGCGGCCGCAAGCTGCACGACGCCGGCGGTGGGCCGCCTCCCGTGGCGCACGCTCGGCATCGAGGCGCCCTTGGACGCCAACAACGAGCCGCTGTGGTACGTCGTCTCCCCTGGCTGGGCACCCGCGACGCCGGGAGCGTTCCTGACGATCAATTCCAATACCGCTGGCCAGCTCACCGTCGACGGCTCGGCGAACGCCGCCGTCGCACTCATCGTGGCGCCCGGCGCGGCCATGAACGTAGCGGCCGCCGCGGGGTGCACCGCACGGCAGCAGGCCCGCAGCGCTCCCTCCGCCGCAATGAACCCGCTCGACTACCTCGAGTGCTACAGCCTTGGGTCGCCGGGTAGCTTCGTAACGAGGGGCGCGAGCGCGTCGTTCAACGACCAGGCCGTCGTCCTCACGACCGCGGATGTGCTGCCGGGCCTCGAGGCGGCTGTGGCCGATCGCCTGGCTCGCGAAGTCGCGCCCGCGCTGCGGTCCATGTATGGCGCGATTCCGGCGTGGAACCTCACGAGCCTTCACCCGGTGTTCCCATTCGCGGCTTCCTTTGATCCCTCGTCCGTGTATGAAGGGGCCATCGGCAACCGCGAAGGCCTCGTGCCGATGTCGCGCTCCAGCGCCTGCGCCGGCGGATATCCCGGGTGCCCGCCGATCAATGCAGCGTTGACCGTCTGGGGTTCGGCAAGCGCCTCGCAAACCGGCGGAACGGTCACGATGACGAGCGCAACCTGCTCGCTCGTTCCCGCCGGCGATCCTACGACGCTGAGCTGCGACGTCACCGCTCCAAACACGAGCGGCACGCTCACCCTCAAGCCGCAGGCGACCATCAACCCTTTCCGCGCCCTGCGTACGGTATCGACGGCGACCACGCAGGGAGCGACGGGAACAGCCGGAGCATCGGCCGCGCTAGTGCCGGTCAGCGGTGGCGCGAGTGGCTTCAACCCTTGCACCGGCGCCTGGACAATTGATTCCAGCGGCGCGACGCTCTCCTGCGAAGGCGCCGTGACCCTAGACGCGACCGTCTGCCCGGCCTGCCCCAACATCTCGTTCACGGTCAGCGTCACCATCCCTTCCCAAGGCGCGCTGCTCGCCGATCATCCGCTCACCGATCCCTCCGATGCGACCACCGGCTGGTTCGTCAGAAACCAGTGGTACCAGCTCGCCTACTACGCAGTATCGGCGAGCCATCTCGCGGGCGGCCCGCTCGCGTGCAGCGGCTTGGCGTGCCTGAGCGTCACCAACCTGTCGCCGGCGACCGAGCGGCGGGCGCTCCTCATTCTCGCCGGACGGCTGCTTCCGGCTCAGGTGGCTGCCGGCGGCCTGCGTCCGAGCACCAACCTCGCCTACTACCTCGAGAACAGCGCGAACCGGGACCACGACAACACCTATGTCTCGGCGCCGGCCAACGCGACGACCAACGATCGCTTCGTGATCGTGGACAGCAACTGATCGCCGGCATGGACGGCCGCCGTTCCGCGAGCGCCTCGCCCGGCTTCACGCTCGTGGAGCTCGCGGTGGTGCTCGCGATCGTGGGCCTGCTGCTCGGCGGGCTCATGTACACGCTCTCGGCGCAGACGGACCAGCGCACGTTCGAGGACACTCGCGCGCGGCTCGAGCAGGCGCGCGAGCTCCTCCTGTCGTTCGCCGTGGTGAACGGCCGGCTGCCGTGCCCTGCCACGTCGACAAGCGCCGGCGACGAATCGCCTGCCGGCGGTATCGGGGGCTGTACCACCTACTATGGCGGCGCGACGACCGGCTACCTGCCCGCCAAGGCGATCGGCTTCCAGCAGGTCGACAGCAGCGGGTTCGCCGTGGACGCCTGGGGAAATCGCCTTCGCTACGCCGTCGCCTCGGCCCTGGACACGACGGTCGCGACCTGCACGACGCCCGTCCTGCCGCATTTCACGACCAGCACCAATCTCAAGCAGAACGGCATCACCTGCCGGCCCAACGACCTCATCGTCTGCAAGCAGGCCTCCGCGGCGCTCGATTGCGGAGGCGTGGCGAACCAGGTGACCGGCCAGAAGCTGATCGCGGCGATCGTATTCTCCACCGGCAAGAATGGCGCCGCCGGCGGTGCCAGTGCCGACGAGACGGCGAATTTGGACGGCAACTCCGTCTTCGTGTTCCACGCCCCGGTTCCCGCCGGCTCCCCTAGCGGAGAGTTCGACGACCAGTTCAGCTGGGTGACGGCGGGCGAGCTCTATGGCCGGCTCATCGCGGCCGGCCAGCTTCCGTAGACCTATTTATCTTTTTTTCCGTTTATCCTTTCGTCTCAGCGCGCGCGGTGATCTTTTTGTCTAACGGCACGATACGTGTCATCAATAGGGGCCGGACACTGAGACCTCCTCTTGGAATCCCTTCCAGCCCCTGGTGCGAGCCGCCGGCGCGCTCGCCGGTCGGCGCGCGGCGCCGTACTGCTCGCGCTCCTGGCGGTAATCGCGTTGAGCGCGATGTGGACGCTGGTTTCGCGGCTGAACGCGGCTTCCGGGGACCTGGTCGCCGCTAAGCGCGCGCGCAATGCGGCGGTCCTGAGCGAGGCGAAGCAGGCCCTCATCGGCTACGTTGCGGCGCAGGCCGGAAAGGGTGGCAACTATCCGGAGCCGGACCCCGGCGCCCTGCCTTGCCCCGAAACGCCCGCGGGATACAGCTCGACGACCGGGACAGACGGCAAGAGCCAGGGGACCTGCGGCCTCATGGTCGGACGCTTCCCGTGGCGAACGATCGGAACGGCCAAGCTCGTCGACGCGGACGGCGAGCCCCTCTGGTACGTCGTCGCCTCCGGATGGACCAAGCCAAGCTCCGGCGCGCCCGTCATTAATTCCAACTGCACGAGCAGCGCGACCCTTCCCTGCAGCACCGGGCGGCTGACCGTCGACGCGGTTCCGCGCGCCGCCGCGGCGCTCATCATCGCGCCCGGCGCCGCGTTCAATGCGGCCGCCGCAGCCGGCTGCAGCGCGCGGAACCAGCTTCGCCCGACAACCGGCACGCCGGACCTGCGGAACTACCTCGAATGCGAGAACGCGAGCTCGCCCGCCGACGCCGTGTTCGTGACGAGCGGGCCGGCCGGCTCCTTCAACGACCAGGTGATGAAGGTGAGCGGCGAAGAGCTGCTCCTCGCCATCGAGGCGGCGATCGCGCGGCGCATCGAGATCGACATTGCGCCGGGCGTGCGCAGCGCCTATTCCGGCGGCGCGTGGCCCGCCGCGCCCGCCCTGCCTTTCGCCGTGCCCTTTGCCGATCCGACGACGAGCCCTTTCAAGGGTGCGGCCGGAACCTTCCAGGGGCTGCTGCCTCTCGTCTTCGCTGAAACGGCTCCGGGCAGCGGCCTTCCATGCGCGAGCGGAAACCGCTGCGATCCGCTCTTCGTCGCGTGGACGGGCGGCAGCCTGAGCGGGACGAACCTTTACGCGACGAGCTGCAGCGTCGGCACCACGACGTTCACGACGCTGCAGTGCACGTACTATTTTCGCGCCCGACTCGACCAAAGCGACCTGCCGCGCTACGAGAACTTCACGCTGAGCGCGACCGCCCGGAACGCCGGCATGGCGCTTCGACAGCTCAACCCTTCGACGGCGCTCGCCAACGTGAACACGACCGGGCGCACCGCGACCGGCGTCCTCAATGGCGATGGTTCCGCAACGATCACGCTCGGCGCGAGCGCGCGCGCTTCGGCTTCCGGAAGCTGGGACGCGAACGCCTCGTGCGGCCTCGCACCGGCCGACCCTTTGTATGGCTGCCAGCACGCCCTTCTGCAGGTGCCGATCTGGCTCCTGCAGGACCACCCGCTGCTCGATCCCAACGATGCGACGTATGGCTGGTTCCTGCGCAACCGATGGCATGAAGCCGCGTACTATGCCGTCGCGCCGGGAATCGCGCCGAGCGGCGCCCGTTCCTGCACGACCTCAGTCTCCTGCCTCCGGGTCGCGTTCCATCCTAGCGATGGAAAGCAGCGCGGCCTGATCGTCCTCGCCGGCTATAGCCTCGCCGGGGCAGCGCGGCCGAACGGTACGCTCGCTGACTGGCTGGAAGGCGCGAACGCTCTCGCGGGCTCGCGCTTTACGCTGAGGGAGCCGGCGCTCCAGACAAACCGGGCCTTCAATGACCGCATCGCGGTACTGGACAGCAACTGAAATGAAACCGCGCGCAAAGCGTGCCCAAACGGCTCGGCGGGATGGCTTCACGCTGGTCGAGCTCGCGATCGCCCTTGCGGTCGTTGCGCTCCTGGCAGGCGGCCTTCTCTACACCGTGGGAGCGCAGACCGAGCAGCGCAGGTTCGACGAAACCCGGCGCCGCCTCGATCGCGCCCGCGAGCTCGTGCTCGGGTTTGCCGTCATGAACGGCCGCCTGCCCTGCCCGGCACGCAGCTCGACCCTCGCGACGGAAGTCCGCGATGCTGCGACCGGGCGTTGCTGGGACGGCGCGGTCGAGGACTACTACGGCGGCTCGCTGGCCGGGGGCGCGACCGGCGGGCTTTTGCCGGCCGCCAGCATCGGCTTCCCGCACACCGACGCCGCCGGATTCGCCATCGACGCGTGGGGAAACCGATTGCGTTATGCGGTGGCGAAATCGGTGGCGAGCGGGACTTGCGCCGGCAGCTTCACCAATCCGCACTGGGTGAACGCCGCGAACATGAAGGCGAACGGCATCGGCTGCCAGCCCGGCGACCTCCTGATCTGCAAGTCCGCGGCGGTGTCCCCAGCGCTCAGCTCGAGCTCTTGCGGCGGCACGCCGGTAGGGTCCGGCGCGAACCAGATCACGGCGAAGAGCCTCGTCGCCGCGCTCGTCTTCTCGCTGGGACCCAATGGCAGGGCGGGCGCCACGGGCGCGGACGAGGCGGCGAACCTCGATGGAGGCGGCAACGCCGACCCGGTCTTCGTCTTCCATGCGCCGACGGGCGCCGGCTCGGCGGGCGGAGAATTCGACGACCAGTTCTCGTGGATCAGCGTCGGCGAGCTCTACGGGCGCCTCATTACCGCGCGGCTCCTTCCCTAGCGGCGGAATCGGCGCGGCCCTCGAGCACGAAGCACACGCGGCCCTCCTGGTTCGATTCCAGGCGCAGGGCGAAGCCGCCCGCCTCGGCGAGCCGTGCCGCCTGGAAAAGCCCTATGCCGAGCCCGCTCGCCGACGGGACGGGCGAGCGCAGGAGCGAGGCCTCGACCTCCGGCAGGACTGCGTGCCCGGTGTCGCAGACCGAGAGCGAAATAACGCCCTGCGAGCACGAGAGGCTGATACGCAGCGTGAGCTCCGGGTCGAGCGAGCGTTTCGCGAGGGCATTGCGAACCAGGTTGTCGGCGACCGTGTCGAAGAGCGACCGCGGCAGCGCACCGGCGGCTTCGAGCCCGCGGTCGGCGAACGAAACGCCCTCGCCGCGATAGCGCTGGCGAAGCGTCTCCCACCACTGCGCTGCCGGCAGGTGCAGATCCGCCACCTGCTGCGGGCGCTGCAGCTTGCCGAGCGTCTCCGTCAGGCGTTGCGCGATCACGGGCAATTGCCTGCGAATCAACGCCTGGAACGCCGGCGAATCGTCGTGGGCCTGGCGCTCGGCGGCCGAGCACAGCACATTCAGCGACTGAAGCAGGTTCTTGATGTCGTGCGTCATGCGGGCGCCCGTCTCGTGGACCGCCTGCAGGTAGCTCGCCTCCCGCAGCGCCTGCTCGCGGAGCTTCGCGAGATAGAACTCTCCCAGGAGGAGCCCGAGGAGATGCAGGTGCCAGTGCAGCGCCGGCCCGATGCGGTAGCTGGAATACAGGCGCAGCGACACGGCGCTGTTCTCGAAGCCGACGTCGTATTCCGTGCGCTCGCCTTCCATGCCGCTGCGCTCGCCCGCCGACCACTGGACGCCCGAGACCCACGGCAGCCTCGCGAGCGCGCCCACCGCTTCCTCCATGAAGCGCTCGGGCCTCGCCTCCACCTGAGCGAGCTCGGCCAGGAAGTGGAGCCAGCGCTCCATCGGCAGGCCGATCGAGAAGAGGTAGCGCGAGAAGAACACGTTCAAGCCCGAGAATCCGGAGCGCGGATTCCAGGCGAGCGCGATCATGAGGAAGACGCCGCCGGTCAGCAGCACCGTGATGCTGAGCGCGTGGAGATAGCTCGTCTTGCGCACGTTCATTAGCGTGAAGCTTCCCAAGATCACCGTCACGAGCACGAGCATCAGGAAGACGCTGTAGAAGAAGTCGATGACCTGCGCGGCTTCGGCACGTTCGGGCTCGGAGGGAAAGAAGGCGATCGCGACAAAGAAGAGCGGCAACCCGTAGTCCGCCGCCGCACGGATTTCCGGCGCGATCTCCTGGAACGGGGCGACCTGCGGCAGGATGACCACCGCGAGCAGCGCGAGGAGATACAGGAACACGACGAAATAGGTTCTGCGTTGCCAGCGGGCTTGCTGCTGGTACACCTTGCCGCCCACGAGGCCGGCGAGGATCACGACCCAGAACGCAAGCAGCCACCAGTCCAGACGCAGCATGACGGCGAGCGCCCCGAGCGAGAGCACGAGACCCTGCGCGGGCGACACGCGCTGCTCGGCGCGGACGAACGGCTGCCACAGAAGCAGCAGCCCCAGGTGAGCGAGCAGCAACGCCCGCGCCCATGGATCGGAGACACCGCGCACCACGGCGATGTGCAGGAGCGCGAGCATGGCGATCACGACGAAGCGCCAATGCTCCTGCGATCGCGCCCAGATGAGCTGCGCAAGGCGCGGCAGCCCTGGCGGCGCAAGCGGAGGCGCGGTCATGGAGGCGGGTCGGGGGGTCGGTTGCATGGCGAAGTGCGCGAGGCTAGTCTACAAACGAACCCATGGCGGCGGCCACTCTAGCGCGGTTCGTGTTCCTCGAAGCGATGCGAAGCGGCCTCCCGTGGCTCGCGGTTGCGACGCTCATCGCGGTCATCGGCCTCGCGGGCTTTCTCGCGCAGGTCGCCGTCACGGAAAGCCAGGCGCTCGAGCTGTCGGTCGCGGCCGCGGTGCTCCGCGCCGCGGCCGTTTTCCTCGTATGCGCCCATGTCGCCGCCAGCACGCTGCGGGAGATCAACGACAAGGGCCTGGAACTCATGCTCGCGCTGCCGCTTCGCCGCTCGACGCATTACCTCGGCCGCCTGGCGGGATTCGCGCTCTGCGCCGTCGCGCTCAGCGCTGCGTTCTGCGCGCCGCTCTTCTGGTGGGCAAGGCCCTCGCTCGTGGCGTGCTGGGGAGCATCGCTCGCCTGCGAGGCGGTGCTGGCGGCGGCGGTGACGCTCTTTTTCGCGATGACGCTCGCGCAGCTGGTGCCGGCCATGGCCGCCACCCTCGGGCTCTACGTGCTCGGGCGCTCCATCGCCGCCATGCAGGCGATCGCTTCCGGGCCGCTCAGCGATCCCGCGTTCGCTGCAAAGGTCGAGCAGCACTCGGTCGACGCGCTCGCTGCGGTGCTCCCTCGCCTCGACCAAGTCACGCGCGCCGAGTGGTTGCTCTATGGGGCGCCGCCTGCTGGGACCTACGTCGCGGCGCTCACCGGCCTGCTGTTGTTCGGCGCGCTCGTGACCGTGGCCGGGCTGATCGACTTCCACCGGCGCAGCGTTTGAGCGCGCGCGACGAAAAGCCGGTATCGGAAGTGCCGACGCTGCTCTGGGCGGCGCTGGCGATAGCGCTCGCTGCCCAGGTCGCGCTCCATTCGCTCTCCAAGCCCGAAAGTCGACGCGCGGCGGATCTGCCGCCTGCGCCTTCGACGGCGGCGCTCAGG
>JAFAGU010000299.1 GCA_019237595.1 Betaproteobacteria bacterium
TTCCGAGATGAAGAAGGTCGTCTCCGGACTCTCGAACCTGGCGCAGCAGAGCCGCCGGCGCGAAGAGGAGCTCAAGGCCGCGTACGCCGCGCAGACCGACAAGATGCTCTCGATGCGCGACGCGCGCGTGGAGCTCGCCGTGCTCTCCCGCGACGTCGAGAACGCGCAGCGCACGTACGACGCGGCGCTGCAGAAGTGGCTCACCGTGAAGGTGGACAGCCGCGCGCGCATGACCAACATCGCGGTCGTCACGCCCGCGGTCGAGCCGCTCGAGCCGAAGAGCCCGAAGGTCGGGTTGATCGCCGGGCTCTCGATCCTCGTCGGCGTGCTGCTCGCCGGCGGCGTGGTGTTCCTGCTCGAGTCGATCGACCGGCGCGTGCGCTCGCGCGGCGACCTCGAGTCGCGCCTCGCCGTGCCCTCGCTCGGCCGGCTCTCGAAGTGGCAGCCCGCCAGCCGGCTGCTTCCCGCCCCGCAGCTCTCCGGTGCGCGCGCCGCCCGCGCGCTCCCGCACCCCTGGTAAGGAAAGGTCCGCCATGCTCGCCAAACCCACTGACAACGTGCTTCCCATCGACGGCGCCGCGCCGCGCGGCGCCCCGGGAGCGATGCCCGCGCGCCACATCGGCGCCATCCTGGTGGACGAGGGCAAGCTCACCTCCGCCGACGCCGAGCAGGTGCTCGCGCGCCAGCGCGAGCTCGGCTGGCGCTTCGGCGAGGCCGCGATCGAGCTGAACCTCATCACCGACGCGGATCTGCGCCAGGCGCTCGCGAAGCAGTACGAGTTCCCCTACCTCGTCTCGGGGCCCGACGGCGTGAGCAAGGAGCTCATCGCCGCCTGGGATCCGTTCAACCAGGTGGTCGAGGAGCTCCGCGGCGTGCGCACGCAGCTCCTCATCCGCTGGTACAACCCGGATGCGGGCCGCAAGACCCTCGCCGTCTGCAGTCCGGGGCCGCGCGAAGGACGCAGCTTCATTGCCGCGAACCTCGCGGTCGTCTTCTCGCAGCTCGGCAGCCGCACGCTCGTCGTCGACGCGGACTTCCGCGCGCCGCGCCAGCAGGCGATCTTCAACGTGCCGGACCGCTTCGGCCTCTCGTCGCTCCTTTCCGGGCGCGCGGACCTCTCCGCCGCCGTGCCGGTGACCGGCATGACCGGCCTCGCCGTGCTTCCGGCGGGACCGCTCCCGCCCAATCCGCTCGAGCTCCTCTCGCGGCCGGCGTTCGGGGGCTTCCTCGCCCGCGCGCAGGCCGAGTACGACGTGATCATCCTCGACACGCCGCCCGCCACGGAGTACGCCGACGCCCAGAGCATCACGTTCCGCACGGGCGACGCGCTCCTCGTCTCGCGCAAGGACCACACGCGCGTGCAGGACACGGAGCGCGCGGTGCGCGAGCTCTCGGACGCGAGCGGCAGGATCGTCGGCACGCTGATGAACGCGTTCTAGGCGCGCGCCGGATGAAGAAGAAGCCCGACCGCAAGCTGCTGGTCGCGGTCCTCGCGCTCATGGCGGGGGCCGCGGCGGCGCAGGGCCTCGAGGCCCGCAAGCTCGTCAAGGAACCCCTCGCCGGAGCCGCGACCGCATGGCTGCAACCTCTCTCCCGCTGAGGGAGCCGCAGAGCAACGCCGGCCTCACGCTCGGCCTCGCCGCGCTCGTCGCGCTCGGCGCGGCGATGGGCGTGGGCCTCGTCTTCGGCGAGCTCGAGTCGCTCTGGGTCTCGCTCGCCATCATCGCCTGCATCGCGGTGCTCTACGACTTCCGCGCCGGCGCGGTGATGGCGATCCTGCTCCTGCCGCTCTCCGAGAGCTCGGTCTTCCCGCACGCGCTCTTCGGCATCACGGGCCTGAACCCCTTCAACCTGCTCCTCGCCGCGAGCCTCGCCTCCTTCCTCCTGCACGGCCGGGTGAAGGCGGCAGGCGCCTTCGTGCCGAAGCCGCTCCTGTGGCTCTACATCGTGCCGCTCGTGCTCGCCGGCCTCATGGGCTCGCGCCATGCCGAGGAAATCGCGCCCGTCCTCTACGACAACATGGCGATCCACTTCCTCGACGCGCCGGGGTACCTGCGCGACGTGGTGTTCAAGCCGATGCTCACGGTGCTGACGGCACTGCTCATCGGCGCGGCGGTGGCGCGCTCGAAGAAGCCCGAGCGCTTCCTCGTCGCGATCGGATTCTCGATCGCGGCGATCTGCCTGCTCTCGATCTGGTACGTCGTGCGCTCCGGCATGTCGCTCCAGGAGCTCGCCGACGTGCACTCGCGCGAGTTCTTCGCCGGCATCGGCATGCACTCGAACAGCCTCGGGCGCCTGTGCGCGGTGGGCTACGCGATGCTGCTCTTCGGCTGGGCGGAGTCGCGGGACCGGGCCTTCCGCCTCGCCTGCCTCGCGGGCATGGCGCTGGTCGTGGTCGCGCTCACGCTCACCTTCTCGCGGGGCGCCTTCGTGGGCTTCTTCATCGTGAACGCGCTCTTCTTCCTCTGGCGCTTCAACGCGAAGACCGCGGCGCTCGTGCTCCTCGCCGGGGTGGCGGTCATCGTCGCGGCGCCCGAGCAGGTCTTCGAGCGCATCAGCATGGGCTTCGAGACCGGCGACCTGAACGAGATCAGCGCCGGCCGCATCGACACGATCTGGCTCCCCGTTCTGCCGGAGATCTGGAAGAGCCCGCTCATCGGCCAGGGGCTGGGCTCGACGATGTGGTCCGACGCCATGCGCCACGGCCTCATGCTCGAGGTCACGCATCCGCACAACGCCTACCTGGAGGCGCTTCTCGATGTCGGCGTCGTGGGCCTTGGCATCCTGCTCGCCTATTTCTGGCACGTGTGGAAGCAATTCCGCGCCCTCGGGTCGAACGCCTTCCTCACGCCCGAGATGCGCGGCTTCTACCAGGGCTCGGCGGCGGGCCTGCTCTCCTTCCTCGTCACGGGCTTCGCCGGCTCGAGCCTCGCGCCGCTGCCCGAGACCGCGTTCCTCTGGATGGCGATCGGCATGATGTACGGCCAGCTCGCGCGGCGGCCGGCGACCTCCGAGGAGCGGGTCGCGCCCCAGGCCGGCCGCCTCGCCGGCAGGAGCGTCCCGTCCGCGGGCGTCGGCGGCTGAGCATGGCCGGCTTCTCGGCGGCGCGGCGCGAAGGCGCGGGCGCATGCGAGCGCGCGGGCGACGCGCCCGCGCGCAAGCCCCACGTGTGCTTCGTCTCGCCCTACCTCTGGCCGGTGCTCGCGCGCGACCCGAGCCTCAAAATCGTCGGCGGCGCCGAGGTGCAGCAATCGATCCTCGCGCGCCTTTTCCGGCGCGCCGGCTACCGCGTGTCCGTCATCTCGCTCGACTACGGCCAGCCCGCGCTCGCTGAAGTCGACGGCATCTCGGTGCACAAGGCGTACCGCCGGGAGGCAGGGATCCCGGTCCTGCGCTTCCTGCATCCGCGGCTCACGTCCACGTGGCGAGCGATGCGCGAGGTGGATGCGGACATCTATTACCAGCGCTCCGCCGCCTACCTCACCGCGGTGATCGCCGAGTTCTGCCGCCGGCACGGCAAGCGCTCGATCTACGCGGGCGCCTCGGACATGGACTTCCAGCCCGGCAAGCAGCAGATCCGCTACGGCCGCGACCGGTGGCTCTTCGAGCACGGGCTCGCGAACGTCGACCGGATCGTCGTGCAGAACGCCAGGCAGCAGGAGGATTGCCGCCGGCATTACGGGCGCGAGGCGGTGCTCGTGCCGAGCTGCTACGAGCCGCCGCCAGACTCGCCCCGCGACGCGCCGGCCTCCTCGCGCGACCTCATCCTCTGGGTCGGCACGATCCATACCTACAAGCAGCCGGAGATCTTCCTCGAGCTCGCGCGCCGCCTTCCCGCGCGGCGTTTCGTCCTGATCGGCGGCTCGGCGACGCCGGGCACGGCGCTCCGGCCGGGATATTTCGAGCAGGTGCAGGCCGAGGCCCGCAGTCTCCCTAACGTGGAGTTCAAGGGCTTCTTGCCGCTCGCCGAAGTGGAGCCCTGGTTCGACCGGGCGCGGGTCTTCGTGAATACCTCGGTCTACGAGGGCATGCCCAACACCTTCATGCAGGCGTGGGCGCGCGGCATTCCCACCGTCGCGACCGTGGACGTCGGCGCGCGCCTGGAAGGAAAGCCCGTGTACCGCACCGTGCAGGACGTCGCGCAGGCGGCGGAGGAGGTCGAGCGGCTCTTCGCCGACGAGCTCCACTGGGCGCGCAGCTCCGCGCGCTGCCGCGAGTACTTCGAGAGCTCGCACTCCGGGCGCGAGGTCCTGGGCCGCTACGAGCGCCTCTTCGAAGAGCTGATGGCGCGCTGAGACCGTGACGGCGGCGACGAAAAGCCTCCCGCTGCACGGCCTCAAGCGCCGGGCGCTCTCGCTCGGCGCGGCGAAGGCGTTCGACTACGCCATGCAGTTCCTGCTGCCGGTGGTGCTCGTGCGCTGCCTCGACAAGGCGACGTTCGGCGAATACCGGCTCCTCTGGCTCGCGATCAGCACGCTCATGTACCTCGCGACCTTCAACATGCCGCAGAGCCTGTACCTCTTCCTGCCCAGGTCGGATGCGCGCACGAAGCGCCTGTACCTCAACCAGACGTTCGTCTTCCTCGCGGCCTCGGGGCTCGCCTGCGCCTGGCTCGTGAGCCCGTGGAACCCGTGGCTTCCCTCGGCGATCGCGCCGCTCGGGAATTACGGGCCGCTGGTGCCGGCGTTCGTCGCGCTCTGGCTCGTCGCCTACATGGTCGACCTCGTGCCGACGATCGACGAGCGCATCGCCTGGCAGTCGGTCGCCTCGATCGGCCTTTCCATCCTGCGCGTCATGCTCCTCGCGGCAGGCGCCTTCTTCACGGGCTCCATGGAGGTGCTGCTCTGGCTGCTGCTCGCGTTCGTGGTGTTCAAGATCGGCGTCCTCGCCTATTACGTGGGCCGCTTCCACGGCATCGAGCCGATCCTCGACGGCGCGCTCTTCCGCCGGCAGGTCGCCATCGCGACGCCGCTCGGGTTCTCGAACGCGCTCTACGGCCTGCGCTGGCAGGGCGACCAGTGGATCGCGGCGTATTTCTTCAGCCTGACGAGCTTCGCCGCCTTCAGCGTCGCGGCAGTGCTCGGTCCGCTCGTGAACGTCTTCCGCGCCTCGGTGAACGAGGCGTTCCTGCCGAGCATGAGCCGCCTGCAGGCGGCGGGCGACGCCCGCGGCATGGCGGAGCTCAACAGCCGCGCGAACGTGATGGTCGGCACGCTCCTCTACCCGATGCTCGCCTTCTGCTTCCTCTTCGCGCACGAGATCGTCACGGTGGTCTACACGTCGGCGTACCTCGAGGCCGTCGGGCCGATGCGCCTCTATACGCTCGCCTTCGCGGCGATGGTGGTGGAAGTCGGAAGCATCATCCTGCTCCTCGAGGAAGGGCGCTTCGCGCTGCGGGTCAACATGCTTGCGATCGCGGTGTCGCTCCTCGGCAGCCTCGCGGGTGCGCTCCACATTGGGCTCACCGGAGCCGCCGCGGGATCCGTAGCTGCGATTTACCTCGACCGCATGCTCACGCTGCGGCGCATCTCGCGCCGCACCGGCATCCCGGTGCGCCGGCTCCAGGACTGGCGGGGCCTTGGCGCGGCGCTCGTCTACGGCGCGGTCGCCGCGCTCGCCGCCTGGCTCGTGGTGCAGGCGTATGCGGAGGAGGCACCGGCGCTCGTGCGGCTTGTGATCGGCGGCGCGGTGCTTTCCGCCTCCTACGGCCTCGCGCTCGTCTTCCTGAAGAAGCGACGCGCATGAGGATCCTCTTCGTCACGGGCTCCCTCGTGCACGGCGGAGCCGAGCGCCACTCGATCACGCTTGCGAACCGCCTCGCCGAGCGCGGGCACGAGTGCTCGTTCGCCTACGTGAAGAACGACCCGAGCCAGCTCTCGCGGCTCAAGCTCGCCGCGGAGAGCGTGCGCTGCCTGTACGCGCAGCGCTACTTCGACCTCGATGCGCTCCTCACGCTGAGGACGGAGATCCTCAAGCGAAAGCCCTCGGTCATCCTGGCCGCGAATCCGTACGCGCTCCTCTACGCCACGCTCGGCAAGCGGCTCGCGGCATCGCCGGCGCCCCTCGCGGTGACCTACCACTCGACGAAGCTCCTCAACCGGAAGGAGTTCGTCCAGATGCTCGCGTACCGGCCGATGTTCTGGGCCGCGGACCGGGCGGTGTTCGTGTGCGAGGCTCAGCGCCGCTACTGGCGCGCGCGCCACGTCTTCGGGCGCGCGAGCGTCGTCATCCACAACGGCGTCGACACCGAGCACTGGCACCCGCTGGGCGCGGAGGAGCGCCGGCGGCTGCGCGGCGCGCTCGGCTTCGCGCCGACGGACTACGCAATAGGCATTTCGGCGGTCCTTCGGCCCGAAAAGAATCACCTGCAGCTGGTGGAAGCTATCGCGATGCTCAGGCGCCGCGCATCCGCAAGGGTGTCCTCCGCGCGCGCCCTGCTGATCGGCGACGGGCCGATGCGCGGGGCGGTCGAGGCCCGCGCGCGCGAGCTCGGCGTGGCTCCCTACGTCACGATCGCCGGCTTCCAGCAGGACGTGCGGCCCTTCCTCGCCGCCTGCGACGTGGTGGCGCTCACGAGCTTCACCGAGGCCTTCTCGCTCGCCGCGATCGAGGCGATGGCGCTCGGCAAGCCCGTGGTCCATTCGGACGTGGGCGGCGCCCCGGAAATGATCCGGCCGGGACGCAATGGCTTCCTGTACCCGGTCGGCGACACCCCGGCGCTCGCCGAGCGCCTCGCGGCGCTCGCCGACCCCGCGGCGTGCGAGCGGATGGGCGCGCGCGCAAGAGAGACCGTCGAGGCGCAGTTCTCCGAGCGCGCGATGGTCGACCGCTACGAATCGATGCTCCTGGAACTCGAAAGCAAGAGGACTCAGCATGGAAACCTCAGAAGGCCTGCCGGAGCGCATTAAGGCGAGGAGCCGCACCTGGCTCGTCACCGGCGCGGCGGGCTTCATCGGCTCGCACCTCGCCGAGGCGCTGCTGCGCGCCGGCCAGAAGGTGGTGGGCCTGGACAACTTCTCGACCGGCCGCCGCGAAAACCTGCTGCTCGTCAGGGACTCGCTGGACGAGCGCCAGTGGCGCAACTTCCGCTTCATCCAGGGCGACATCCGCTCGCTCGAGACCTGCCGCGAGGCGTGCCGCTCGGTGGAGCTCGTGCTGCATGAAGCGGCCCTCGGGAGCGTGCCGCGCTCGATCGACGACCCGGTCGCCTCGATGGAATCGAACGTGAACGGCTTCCTCAACATGCTCGTCGCCGCCCGCGACGCCGGCGTGGAGCGGCTCGTCTACGCGAGCTCGAGCGCGACCTACGGCGACCACCCGGCGCTGCCGAAGGTCGAGCAGGTCATCGGCAAGCCGATGTCCCCCTACGGCATGACGAAGTACGTGAACGAGCTCACCGCCAGCGTCTTCTCGACCTGCTACGGCTTCGACACGATCGGCCTTCGCTACTTCAACGTCTTCGGGCCGCGCCAGGACCCGAACGGCGCGTATGCGGCCGTGATCCCGGCCTTCATCGGCGGGCTCGTGCTCGGCAAGCCGATCTACATCTACGGCGACGGCGGCGCCGCGCGCGACTTCTGCTACGTCGAGAACATCGTGCAGGCGAATCTGCTTGCCGCGGTGACCACGCGCGCCGAGGCGCTGAACGAGGTCTACAACGTCGCCTGCGGCGCGCAGACCTCGCTCCTCGAGCTCTTCGAGACGATCCGCGGCATCGTCGGCGCGCGGCTGCCGCGCGCCCGCACTGCGCGCCCGGTGCACCGCGAGACGCGGCGCGGCGACATCAAGCTCTCGCTTGCCGACATCTCCAAGGCCTCGCGCCTGCTCGGCTACGAGCCGAAATGGCGAGTCGCCGAGGGCCTCGAGAAGACCGTCGACTGGTACATCGCCAACCTGCAGCCCGTGGCGGAAAAGAAGGTGGCCCATGCCTGAGGTCCTGGACATGGAGGTCCTCGAGAAGGAATCGGCGGCCCGGGTTGCCGTCGCGCCGCAGAAGCTCGCGACCGTGGCGGTCGTCGGGCTGGGCTACGTCGGCCTGCCGGTCGCGGTCGCGTTCGGGCGGCAGCGCCCGTGCATCGGCTACGACCTTTCCACGAAGCGCATCCAGAACCTCGAGCACCACGTCGACGCGACGGGCGAGGTGTCCACCGCCGAGCTCATGGAGGCGAAGCTCCTGAAGCCGACGGCGGATCCGGCGGCGCTCGCGGCGGCCGACTTCATCATCGTCGCGGTGCCCACGCCCATCAATGCGGCGCGCCAGCCGGATTTCTCGCCGCTCGAATCGGCGAGCGAGACGGTCGGGCGCCATATGAAGCCGGGCGTCACCGTGATCTACGAGTCGACGGTGTACCCGGGCGCGACCGAGGAAGTGTGCGTCCCCATCCTCGAGAAATTCTCCGGCATGCGCTGGCGGCAGGACTTCCACGTCGGCTATTCGCCGGAGCGCATCAATCCGGGCGACCGCAACCACTGCTTCCGGAACATCCGCAAGGTCGTGTCGGGCGACGACGCGGAGACGCTGGAGAAGGTCGCCGAGCTCTATGGCTCCGTCGTGGAGGCGGGCGTGTACCGCGCCTCGTCCATCCGCGTCGCGGAAGCGGCCAAGGTGATCGAGAACACGCAGCGCGACCTCAACATCGCCTTCGTGAACGAGCTCGCCATCATCTTCGAGAAGCTCGGCCTCGACACGATGGAGGTGCTGAAGGCCGCGGGCACGAAGTGGAATTTCCTGCCCTTCCGCCCGGGCCTCGTCGGCGGCCATTGCATCGGCGTCGACCCGTACTACCTCACGCACAAGGCGGAGCTCGTCGGCTACCACCCCGAGGTGATCCTCGCGGGGCGGCGCATCAACGACGGCATGGGGAGCCACATCGCGCGCAAGACCGTGCAGCAGATGATCCATGCCGGGCGCAACATCAAGGGCGCGCGCGTGAACGTGCTGGGGCTCACCTTCAAGGAGGACTGCCCGGACATCCGGAACTCGAAAGTCGTGGACATCATCCGCGAGCTCCACGAGTTCGGCGTCGAGACGCACGTGCACGACCCGATCGCCTCGCGCGACGATGCGCTGCACGAGTACGGCATCCGCATCGCGGACTGGGAGCACCTGCCGGCCGCCGATGCGACGATCCTCGCGGTCGCGCACCGCCGCTTCCTCGAGCTGCCGGCGTCCGAGCTCCGCAACAAGATCGTGCGGCACGGGTGCCTGATCGACGTCAAGGCCGTGCTCGACCCGGAGCCCTTCCGCCGCGAAGGGCTGAGGGTCTGGCGGCTCTAGACATGGGCGCCGCGATGCCAGCGAAGGCGGCGCCGCCTCCGTCGCCCGAGCACGCCGTCGCCGCCTCGAGCGGTACGCAGCCGCGCCGGCTGCGCGTCGGCCTGTTCGTCGACTCGCGCGAGCAGCCGCGCTGGGTCGCCGAGGCGTTCTCGCGCGTCGCGCGCGCCGGATTCGCCGAGATCTCGCTCATTGCGGTTGCCGGAGAGCCCGCGACGGAGCCGCCGGCGCTCTGGAAGCTCTACGACCGGATGGACCGCTGGACCTTCGCGCGCGGCGCGCAGGATCCGGCGGGCCGCGTGGACCTCGTGCGCGCGGTGCCGCATCGCAAGTTCGCGCAGCTCGGCAGCCTCGCGCTGCACGAGCTCGGGCTCGACCTCGACGTGGCCTTCGCCGTCGGGCGCTTCGACGACGGGCTCCTCGACGGGATCGCGCGCTATGGCGTCTGGCGCTTCTACTTCGGCGGCGGGTCGCACGAAGCCGGCGCGGGTGAGGCGCTCGCGGGTTTCCGCGAAGTCGCCGAGAACGCCGCGCTCTCCGGCTCCGGCCTCAAGGTCAGGCTCGCCGCGGGCGCCGCCTCGCGCTTCGCCTACCAGTCCTGGTCGCGGACCTATCCGCTCTCGGCCGCGCGGAACCGCGCGCAGCTCCTCGCCAAGACGGCGGCTTTCGCGGAGCGCGCGCTTCGCGAGCTGCACCGCTCCGGCTACGGCTGGCTCGAGCAGTGCCGCCTCTTCCGAGGCCCCGAAGAAAGCCGCGTCGCCTATCCCGGCACGCTGGAGCTCGCACGGGACGTCGGCGCCATCGCCGCGCGCATCGGCCGCCGCGGGCTCGAGAAGGCGCTCAACGTCGAGCAGTGGTTCATCGCCTACCGCTTCCGCGAGTCGCGCTTCGGCGACGCGCGCGCGATTCCTCCGGACCTGCGCGGCTTCACGCGGCTCACGCCGCCGAAGGATCGCTACTGGGCCGACCCGTTCCCGCTCGCGATGAACGGCCGCTACTTCGTCTTCTTCGAGGAGCTCCCCTTCAAGGCGGGCAAGGCGCACATCTCCATGGTCGAGATCGATCCCGTCAGCGGCGGCGCGTCGCAGCCGGTGCGGGTGCTCGAGCGGCCCTACCACCTTTCCTATCCCTTCCTGCTCGAGCACGAGGGGCAGCTCTACATGATCCCCGAGACGGCGCGCCACGGCACCGTGGAGCTCTACCGCTGCGTGGACTTCCCGCGCTCGTGGAAGCTCGAGCGCGTGCTCATCGACGGCCTTCGCTGCGTCGACGCGACGTTCCATCGCGGCCACGACCGGTGGTGGCTCTTTGCCAACGTCGCGGCGAAGGGCTCGCGCATGTACGACGACGAGCTGCACCTCTTCCACGCCGAGAAGCTCGGCGGCGAATGGACGCCGCACCCGCGCAACCCGGTGAAGTCCGACGCGCGCTGCGCGCGCCCCGCCGGGCAGCTCTACTGGAGGAACGGCGCGCTCTACCGCCCCGCGCAGATCTGCGCGCCGCTCTACGGCTCCGGGCTTTCGATCAACCGCGTGCTGCGGCTCACGCCCACGGAATACGCGGAGCGCCAGGTCGAGCGCATCCTGCCCTCGCGGCGCGAGGGCCTGCTCGGCCTGCACACCGTCAACCGCGCCGGCGACCTCACGGTCGTCGACGCCTTCATGCGGCGCCCTCGCTTCTAGGCGCAGGCCGCGGCACCCCCAAGAGGGAGGATCGACATGGAAGCAAGCCTCGTCTCCAGGCTGGTCATGGCGGGCCCTGCGCCCGAGGCGCGCGGCGGCGCCGCGACGCTCGTCTCGCTCTGGCGCGAGCAGGGGCTCTTCAGGCGTTGGCCCATCGACTACATCGCGATGCACGGCGACGGCGCTCCGGCCCCGGAAGCGCTTCTCCTGCTGCAGGGCTTGCGGCGGCTCGCGGATGGGCTCGGACGCTCCCGCGCGGTGGCGATGCACCTGCACGCGAGCGCGTCCTCGCCGCTCTGGCGCCCAGGACTCTTCGCCGCGCTTGCCCTTGGCCTGCGCCGGCCGCTCGTGCTCCAGCTGCACGGCTCGGGCTTCGAGGGCCTGCACGACCGTGCGAGCACGCCGGTGCGCGCGGCGATGCGGCTCGCGCTCGAGCGCGCCGCCTGCGTCCTCGTGCCTTGCGAGGCGCTTCGTGCTTGGGTCGGAACGATCACTCGCGAGGCGAACGTGCGCCTGCTCCTGCCGGCGGTGCGAGCTGCGGCCGTAGCGAGCCAGCCGGCGGCGCGCCGCGAGAAGTTCATCCTCTACCTCGCCCGCATCGAAGCGGACAAGGGCATCGAAGACCTCGTCGAGGCGTTTGCGCAGGTGCGCGCGACGATCCCCGAAGCGCGGCTCGTTTGCGCCGGAGAGGGCGATCGTTCTCGCGTGGCGGCGCTTGCCGAGCGCCTGGGCCTCGGCAAGGCCGTGAAGTTTGTCGGCACCGTCGGTCCCTCGGGCAAGCGCGCGCTCCTCGAGAGTGCGGGTGCGCTTGCGCTTCCCGCGTACTCGGCGGGGCTTCCGCTCGGGCTGCTCGAGGCGATGTCGGCGGGCGTCCCGGTGGTTGCCTCCGCCGCAGGCGGCATCGGCGAGGCGGTGGTCGACGGCGCGAGCGGGCTCCTCTGCGCGCCAGGCGACAAGGCGGCGCTCGCGCGGCAGCTCAAGCGCGTGCTCATGGACTCCGCGCTCGCGGCTCGGCTCGGCGCCGGCGCGCGCGAAACCGTGCGCGCGCGCTTCTCGCCCGAGCGCCATCTCGCCGCGCTCGAAGATCTCTATGCCGACCTCGGGATGCGCGCGCTCGGCGAGCCTTTGCAGCCGGCCACGATCGACCCGCGCGCGAGGCTCGCCGCATGAGCCCGCGGCCAGTCGTGCTCGTGGCGAGCCCCAGCCTCGACGCGGTGAGCGGAGTCACGACGCACGCGCTTTCGATCCTGCGCTCGCCGCTGCGCGCGAGCTTCGAGCTGCGCCACTTCCAGGTCGGTAGCGAGGGGCGCGCCGAAGGCCCGCTCGGGCGCGCACTGCGCCTGGCCGCGAGCCCGTTCCTCCTCGCCGTAGCGATCGCGCGCCACGGCGCGTCCGTCGTGCACCTCAACACGTCGCTCAATGCGCGCGCGTTCTGGCGCGACGCCCTCTACGCCGCCGTTGCGAAGCTTGCCGGCGCGCGGGTCGTGCTGCAGAAGCACGGCGGAAGGCTCGACGAGTTCCTGCGCGAGGCGCCCCCCGTGCTCGTGCGCGCGGTGCTGCGGCTCGCCGACGCCGTGGTCGTGCTCTCGCGCGCCGAGCTCGCCCAGTTCGCGCGCTTCGTCCCGGGCCAGCACATCGAGCTCGTGCCGAACGGCATCGATGTGTCGCTCTATCGGCGCTCGCATCTGGCCGAGCCGACGAAGAGCGCTCCCGCGGGTTCCCGGGAACCGCTCCGGCTCCTGTACCTTGGCCGCCTCGCGGGCGGAAAAGGCCTCGAGGAAATCGTCGAGGCCATGGCGCTCCTTCGCGCGCGCGGGGTCCCGGCGACGCTTTGCATCGCGGGCTCCGGCCCCATGGAAACGGCGCTCCGCGAGCGCGTCGGAGCGCTCGACTTGGCCGGCGTGAGCTTCGCCGGCGCCGCCTACGGGGCGCACAAGGTCGCGCTGCTCGCGGAGGCCGACGTTCTCGTGCTGCCCAGCCATGCCGAGGGGCTTCCGTATGCGGTGCTCGAGGCCATGGCGGCCGGGGTCGTGCCGGTGGTCACGCCCGTGGGCGCGCTGCCCGACGTGATCGAGGAGGGCGTGCACGGCCTCTTCGTGCCGGTGCGGGATGCGCCGGCGATTGCTGCGGCGCTCGCCTCCCTCGATGCCGATCGCCCGCGGCTCGCGCGCCTCGGCGCGGCGGCGCGGCGGCGCGCGGCGAGCGCCTATTCCGTCGAGCGGCTCGCCGCCGAGCTCGGCGGGGTGTACTCCGCGCTCGCCTCGGCGCGCGCCGCGAAGACGGTCCTCTAGACCCGCGCATGTGCGGCATCGCCGGCTGGATC
>JAFAGU010000343.1 GCA_019237595.1 Betaproteobacteria bacterium
GCCCGACTCCGTGAAGATGGCCGTGCCGTTCGCATACGGATTTCTATTGACCAGCTCGATCGCTTCTTCGAGAGAATTTTTTCGTAGAACCACCAGGACCGGACCGAAGATTTCGTTCTTGTAGACCTCCATCTCCGGCTTCACATCGTCGAAGAGCGTGGTGCCGAGGAAAAACCCGTCCTTCAGGGGCGCCTGGCTGCCGTCGACGACGACTTTCGCGCCCTCCTTCTTTCCTTTCTCGATGAACCCGGCGACCTTGGCGCGATGCTCGGCCGTGACGAGCGGGCCCATGTCCATGCCCTCCTTCGTTCCCGGCCCGATCTTGATGGCCTTGGCTTTCTTTTCCAGCAACTTCACCAGCGTGTCGCCTGCGCTGCCCACCGCGACGACCGCGCTGATCGCCATGCAGCGCTCGCCTGCCGACCCGTACGCCGCGCCGATGAGCGCGTCGGCGGTGAACTCCATGTCGGCATCGGGGAGCACCACCGCGTGGTTCTTCGCTCCGCCGAGCGCCTGCACGCGCTTGCCGGTCTTCGCGCAGGTCTCGTAGATGTACTTGGCGATCGGCGTCGAGCCCACGAAGGAAACGGCATGAATACCCGCATGGTTCAGGATCGCATCGACGGCGGCCTTGTCGCCATGCACCACATTCAGCACGCCATCGGGCAGGCCCGCTTCCTTCAGCAGCTCGGCCATGCGCACCGACGCGGAGGGCACCTTCTCCGAGGGCTTGAGCACGAACGTGTTGCCGCAGGCGATGGCCACCGGGAACATCCAAAGCGGAACCATGACGGGAAAATTGAACGGCGTGATGCCCGCGCACACGCCCACCGGCTGGCGCACCGTATGCACGTCCACCTGCGTGCCGACGTTCTCGGAATGCTCGCCCTTCAGGAGCTGCGGGATGCCGCAGGCGAACTCGACCACCTCGATGCCGCGCTGCACCGAGCCCATCGCGTCCGGCAGCGTCTTGCCGTGCTCGGAGGTGACGATCTCCGCAAGCTGCTTCTGGTTCTTCTTGAGGAGATTCAGAAACTCCTGCATCACCCGCGCGCGCCTCAACGCCGGCGTGTCCCTCCAGGCGGGCAGCGCAGCGGCGGCGGCCTTCACCGCCTGGTCGACGATCGGCGCGTCGGCGAACGCGACGCGCTTCGTCACCTCGCCGGTGGCCGGGTTGTACACGTCCCCGAACCGGCCGGCGCCGCGCAGCGCCTTCCCGTCGATCCAGAAGGGAACGGTCTCGAGCTTCAGGTCGGCGGGCTTGTTCATCGGCGGCGCTCCGGGATTCGGTGCTGGACGGGTTGCGATAATAAGTCAAACCACGAGGAGACCGCTTGGCCCAGCCGCTCGTCCCGGCCGCGCTCGACTTCCACGACGGCGTCCCGTACTCCGCCGCCTTCGGCGACGTTTACCACAGTGCCGACGGCGGGCTCGCGCAGGCGCGGCACGTCTTCCTCGCCGGCAACGGCCTTCCGCGCCGATGGGAGCGGCGCGAGCGCTTCGTCGTGCTCGAGACGGGCTTCGGGCTCGGGCTCAACTTCCTCGCCACCTGGCGCGCGTGGAAAGAAGATCCGACCCGCTGCAGCCGGCTGCACTTCGTTTCGGTCGAGAAGCACCCGTTCGCGGTCGCGGACCTGCGCACGCTGCATGAGCGTTACGCGGAGCTGAAGAACGAAGCCGCGCAGCTGCACGCCGCGTGGCCGCCGCTCGTGCCGGGCGCGCATCGCATGGAATTCGAGCGCGGCGCGGTCGTGCTCACCGTGTTCTTCTCCGACGTCTCGATCGCGCGCGACCTGCGCCTGCAAGCCGATGCCATCTACCTCGACGGGTTCGCGCCCGCAAGAAATACCGAGATGTGGTCGCACCAGACACTGCGCTCGATCGCGCGCTTGTGCGCATCGGGCGCCACCGCCGCCACCTGGAGCGTCGCCTCGCCGGTTCGCGCCGCGCTCGAGGAAGTCGGTTTCCGCGTCGAGAAGCGCCCGGGCTTCGGCTCGAAGCGCGAAATGCTCTCCGCTGTCTATGAAAAGGCGGGAATTCATTTCGAAGCGCCCGGGGAAAGAACCGCCACGGTCGTCGGCGCGGGACTGGCAGGCGCTGCAATCTCCGAAAGGCTCTGCGGGCGCGGATGGGACGTCACGCTCGTCGAGCGCCATCCGCGTCCGGCGCAGGAGGCCTCGGGCAACCATGCGGGCGCCTTTCATCCGATCGTCACGCCGGACGACAGCGTGTTCGCGAGACTCACGCGCGCGGCGTTCCTGCAGGCTTCGAGGACCTTCTCTTCGCTGGAAGGCCTGAAGTGGGACCCCTGCGGCGTCCTGCAGCTCGCGCGGGACGAGCGCGAAGACGCTTCGCAGCGCCGCGCCGTGGCGGCGCTGGCGCTTCCGCCTGATTATGCGCAGCTCGTGACGCGCGAAGAAGCGTCGAGGCACGCGGGCGTTCCGCTCGCGGCGGGCGGCCTCTGGTTCCCTCAGGCAGGATGGGTTCAGCCGCCTTCGCTCGTCAACGCGCTTCTCGAGCGCTGCGGCTCGCGATTGAGAAGGATCTACGGCAAGACGCTCGCCCTGCGGGAAATGCCGCAGGGCACCGTCATCCTCGCGACCGCGGACGACGCCCTGTGCCGCGTCCCGCACGCGAGGTTGCGCCGGGTGCGCGGGCAGGTGACCTACGTCCCGGAGGAGGCCTTCGAGGCGCCGCACGCAGTGTGCCTGCGCGGCGGGATGGTGCTGCCCGCGGTCGACGGGCTCTGCGTTGCCGGCGCGAGCTTCGATCCGGACGACGACGATCCGCGCCCGCGCGCGGAAAGCGACGAGGGGAACCTCGCGCGGGTGGAGAAGATCCTTCTCGCGAAGGTAGAAGCGAAGAACCTCGAGCATCGCGTCGGGTTCAGGGTCGTCGCGCCCGATCGCCTGCCCCTGGTTGGCCGCATCGCGGGAAATGTCCATGGCGCGCTCGCGCTCGGCTCCCGCGGCCTCATCTGGGCTTCGCTCGCGGCGGAAATCCTCGCCGCCTCGCTGGAGCTCGAGCCGATGCCGATCGAGGGAAAGCTGCTCGACGCGATCGCGCCGGGGCGCTTCGCCGCGCGCGCTAGGCGGCGCGAAGGATCGAGGGCCCCACGTCCTTCACGTCCTTGACGCCGCACAGGGCCATCGTGACGTCGAGCTCGTTGCGCAGGATCTCCAGCGTGCGCGTCACGCCCTTCTCCCCCATCGCGCCCAATCCGTAGAGGAAGGCGCGGCCGATCATCGTGCCCCGGGCGCCGAGGGCGAGCGCCTTCAGCACGTCCTGCCCCGAGCGGATGCCGCCGTCCAGCCATACTTCGCATTTCCCCGAGACGGCCTCGACGCATTCGGGCAGCGCGCGGATGGAGGACAAGGCGCCGTCGAGCTGGCGGCCGCCGTGGTTCGAGACGACGATGGCGTCGCAGCCCGTGGCGGCGGCGATCTTGGCGTCGTCCGGGTCGAGCACGCCCTTCAGCACGATCTTTCCCTTCCACAGGCCGCGGATCCAGTCGACGTCCTTCCAGGAAAGCGTCGGGTCGAACTGCCCCGCCACCCATTGCGAGAGCGTCGTGATCGAGTCGGCGTTGGGAATGCGCCCCTCGAGGTTTCCGAAGGACTTGCGGCGCCCGCCGAGCACGTTGAGGACCCATCCCGGCTTGCAAAGGAGGTCGAGGAAGCCGCCGAACGTCAGCCGCGGCGGGACGGCGAGCCCGTTCTTCAGGTCCTGGTGGCGCTGCCCCTGCACCTGGAGGTCGAGCGTCAGCACGAGCGCAGAGCAGCCGGCGGCTTCGGCGCGCTCGATGAGCGAGGCGGCAAAGCCGCGGTCGCGCATGACGTAGAGCTGGAACCAGAAGGGCTTGGTGACGACGCTGCGCACGTCCTCGATCGAGCAGATCGACATCGTCGAGAGCGTGAAAGGCACGCCGAAGCGCTCGGCGGCGCGCGCGGCGAGCATTTCGCCGTCGGCCCAGTTGAGCCCCGTGAGGCCGGTGGGCGCAAGCGCGACAGGAATCGCCACGTCGTGGCCGATCATGGTGGTGCGGGTGCTGCGCCGGTCGACGTCGATCGCCACGCGCTGGCGCAGGGTGAGCGACTCGAAATCGGCGCGGTTGGCCCGCAGCGTCTGCTCGGAATAGGAGCCCCGGTCCACGTAGTCGAAGATCGCCCTGGCGACGCGCCTGCGCGCGAGCTCGCGAAGGTCTCCGATGCACGTGACGACGGGCATGGACGGATTGTAAGTCAACGATAAAATCCCTTCCGGGATGGCGGCCAGGGACGAACAGAAGAATCCGATCCAGGTGATCGAGCGCATGACGCGCCTGCTCGAGGTGCTCGCGCAGCATCCCGAGCCGCTCGGCCTGAAGCAGATCTCGCAGTACACGCAGCTGCACCCCTCCACGGCGCACCGCATCCTTTCCGCCCTCGCCGCAGACCGCATCGTCGACCGCGTCGAGCCGGGCAGCTACCGGCTGGGGATGCGGCTCCTCGAGCTCGGCAACCTCGTTAAGTCGCGCATCAGCGTGCGCGAGCTCGCGCTGCCGCTCATGCGCGAGCTCCATGCGCAGACCGGCGAGACCGTGAACCTATCCGTGCGCCACGACGACGAGATCGTGTACGTGGAGCGCACCTCCTCCGGCCGCTCGGCGATGCGAGTGGTGCACGTCGTGGGCACCCGCGCGCCGCTGCACGTCACCGCCGCCGGCAAGCTCTTCCTCCTCGAAGAGGGTTTCGCGCGGCTGCGCGACTACGCGAAGCGAACGGGGCTCGCGCCGCACACGAAGAACACGCTCACGGCGGTGCCGCTCGTCGAGCGCGAGCTCGAGCGCATCCAGCGCCAGGGCTGGGCGACCGACAACGAGGAAGCCGAGCTCGGCGTGCGCTGCGTGGCCGCGGGCATCCGCGACGACGCCGGCAACCTCGTCGCGGCGCTTTCGCTCTCGACGCCCGCCGACCGCATGAAGGTGCAGTGGGGCCCGCTGGTGAAGGAGACCGCCGACCGCATCGCGCGCGCGATCGGCCACCGTCCCGGCTCTCGCATCGGCGTCGCTTAGTGCCCTTCCGGCAGGACGTGCTCGCGGGCCTCGGCCTGCCGCAGAAGGCCCTCCCGCCGAAGTACTTCTACGACGCCAGGGGAAGCCGGCTCTTCGAGCGCATCTGCCGGCTGCCGGAGTACTACCTCACGCGAGCCGAGCTCGCGCTCACCCGGGCGAACCTCCAGGCGATCGCGCGCTTCGCCGGACGCGACGCGCAGCTCGTGGAGTACGGGAGCGGCGAAAGCCTGAAGTCCCGCCTCCTCATCCGCGTCATGCGGCCCTCGGCCTACCTTCCGGTCGACATCTCGGCGAGCGCCCTCGAG
>JAFAGU010000363.1 GCA_019237595.1 Betaproteobacteria bacterium
CGGCGATCAGCAACATCGTCTCCGGCAAGTCGAGCCTCGTGCTCGCCGGAGGAGTGGACGCGCTCTCGCGCGCACCCCTGCTCTACTCGGACAAGATGGTGCTCTGGTTTTCGGACATGGCCGCGACTCGCAGCGTGGGGCAGCGGATCGCCATGTTCGGGAAGCTGCCCTTCAAGGCCCTGCTCGCCCCCGTCATCGGCATCATGAAAGGCCTGACCGATCCCATGGTGGGGCTCCTCATGGGGCAGACCGCCGAAAACGTCGCCCACCGCTTCGGGATCACGCGCGAGCAGATGGACGCTTTCGCGCTCGCGAGCCACGAGAAGGTCGCGCGCGCGCAGGACGCGGGAATCCTCGCCCCGGGCGGCGGTGAAGTCGAGGCACTCTACGAGAACGACGGCACCGCGCACCTGCTGGACGACGGCGTGCGGCGCGATGCCTCGATTCAGGGGCTCGCCAAGCTGAAACCGTTCTTCGACCGCAAGTACGGCAACGTCACGCCGGGCAACAGCTCCCAGATCACCGACGGGGCGGCGTGGCTGATCCTTGCCAATGAAGAGGCGTTGAAGAAATTCAATCTCGAACCGATCGGCCGCATCGTCGACAGCCAATGGGCGGGCCTCGACCCGGCGCAGATGGGCCTTGGCCCGGTGCACGCCGCGACACCGATCCTCAAGCGCAATGGGCTCGCGTTGAACGACCTCGACTACTGGGAAATCAACGAGGCGTTCGCCGCGCAGGTGCTCGGCTGCCTCGCCGCATGGAAGGACGAGAAATACTGCCGCGAAGAGCTCGGCCTCGACAAGCCTTTAGGCGCATTGGATCCCGAGAAATTGAATACAGACGGCGGCGCCATTGCGCTCGGCCACCCGGTGGGCGCCTCGGGCGCACGCATCGTCTTGCATTTGATCAAGACCCTGAAAAGAAAACACGCGAAGCGCGGCATGGCCTCCATCTGCATCGGCGGCGGGCTCGGCGGCGCGATGCTCGTCGAGGCGGCCTAGACCCAAGGGAGAAGCGGCATGGAACGAGCCGACGCGAAATCGATGCTCAAGCACTGGCGCTGGGAGACCGACCGGGACGCCCTGGCCTGGCTCACGTTCGACAAGCAGGGTGAGTCGGCGAACACGTTCTCGAGGGAAGCTCTCCTCGAGCTGGGTTTGGTTTTGGATCAAATAGAAAAATCCAAACCAAAAGGCTTGATCATCCGTTCGGCGAAGGACAGCTTCATCGGCGGCGCGGACATCCAGGAGTTCGCCAACTTCAAGGGCGCGGACGACGCCGTCGCGTTCACCCGGCTCGGGTGGGACACGTTCCAGAAGCTCCACGACCTGCCCTTCCCGACGACCGCGATGGTGAACGGCTTCTGCATGGGCGGCGGCATGGAGATGTCGCTCGCGTGCCGGTACATCGTGGCGCTCGACGATCCCAAGACGCGCTTCGCGCAGCCCGAGGTCATGGTGGGCGTGATCCCCGCCTGGCATGCGATGCAGTGGCTTCCCGAGCGCGTCGGCCCCGCAACGGCGCTCGACCTGCTGCTGACCGGAAGGACGATCGATGCGAAGAGGGCCAAGCGCATCGGCCTCGCCGACGAAGCCGTGCCGCTTCGCATCTTCGAGAACACCGCGCGCACGGTCACGCTCCAGGCACCGCCGCGGAAAGCACTCTCTCTGCTCAACCGCCTGATGCTGGGCCCTCTCAAGGGACTGGTCGTTTCGCAGGCGAGAAAACAGGTCGCAAAGAAGGCGAAACCCGAGCACTACCCGGTGCCCTACGCCATTCTGGAAATCTGGCAGCACTTCGGCGGCAACGCGCTCGCGGTGCCGGCGTCCCACCGCTTCTCCATCCCGAGCCTGGTTTCGCACCCGACCGGCAAGAACCTCGTGCGCATCTTCTTCCTCCAGGAGCGCCTCAAGGGCCTCGGCAAGGGCGCGAGCTTCAAGGCGCGGCACGTGCATGTCGTCGGCGCGGGCGTGATGGGCGGCGACATCGGCGCGATCTGCGCCATGCGCGGGCTCACGGTCACGCTGCAGGACACTTCGCCGGAGCGCATCGCCCCCGCGATCAAGCGCGCCGCGGACCTTTTCAAGCGCCGGCTGCGCGACAAGCGGCGCGAGCGCGACGCCATGGACCGCCTCATTCCGGACGTGGCGGGCACGGGCGCCGCGCGCGCCGACGTCGTGATCGAGGCGATCTTCGAGAACCTCGAGGCGAAGCGCTCGCTCTTCGCGAAGATCGAGCAGATGGCGAAGCCGGAGGCGATCCTCGCGACCAATACGTCGAGCCTCAGGCTCGCCGACATCGCGACCTCGCTCAAGGATCCCACGCGCCTCGTCGGCATCCACTTCTTCAACCCGGTTCCGCTGCTTCAGCTGGTGGAAGTCGTTTCTTCCAGCCAGACGAATGCCGAGGCGGCGAAGCGGGCGGCCGCCTTCGTGCGGCAGATCGACAAGCTGCCATTGCCGGTGAAGGACGCCCCGGGCTTCCTCGTGAACCGCGTGCTCGGTCCTTACATGCAGAACGCCTTCCGCATGCTCGACGAGGGCCTCAAGCCCGAGACGCTCGACCGCGCGATGGAGGACTTCGGCATGCCGATGGGCCCTGCCGAGCTCGCCGACACGGTCGGGCTGGACATCTGCCTCGCTGCCGGGAAGTCGCTTGCGAAGAACGCCAAGGAAACCGACATTCCGCAGTTCCTCGCGAACAAGGTGGCGCTCGGGCAGCTCGGTCGCAAGACCGGCCAGGGGATCTACCGCTACGAGGGCGGCAAGGCGGTCAAGGGCCAGCCCGATGCCTACGACGCGCACCTCGCCGACGCGCTCATCGAGCCCTATCTTTCCGAAGCGCAGGCCGCGCTGCGCGACGGCGTGGTCGAGGACGCCGACCTCGCCGATGCCGGGCTCATCTTCGCCACCGGCTTCGCGCCCTTCCGCGGCGGGCCGCTGCACTATCTCAAGACGCGCAAGAAGGCGTAGCCGAAACTCTTGGAAAAGCTTCCGGAAGGGAAGGTGCCGGCGCTGCGCGTCGTGCCGATGCCCGCCGACGCCAACCAGAACGGCGACATCTTCGGCGGCTGGATCATGTCGCAGGTCGACATCGCGGGCGGCATGCTCGCCGGGCGCGTCGCCCGCGGGCGCGTCGCCACCGTCGCGGTGAACTCGTTCGTCTTCAAGCAGCCGGTCCAGATCGGCGACGTGATCTCCTGCTACGCCGAGCTCGTGCGCATCGGCACCACGTCGATCACGATCGACGTGCAGGTCTACGCCGAGCGCCGGCCGTCGGACCCGACGATCGTGAAGGTGACGGAGGCGACGCTCACCTACGTGGCCATAGACACGAGCGGCCGCCCGCGGCCGGTCCCGAAGCCCGCCTAGCTTGGGCCTGGACGCCGCCACCCTCGCCGCGGTCGCGGCGCTCGGCGCATGCGCCGCCGTGGTGGGCGCGGTAGGCGGATTCGGCACGGGCGTCATCATCGCCGCATGCCTTTCGCCGTTCATAGGCGTGAAGGCGGTCGTGCCCGTCATGGCGGTCGCGGGCATCATCATCAATTCCGGCCGCTTCTGGTTCTACCGCGGCGACTTCGACCGGCGCGCGTGCGGCCTGCTTCTCCTTGGCGCGCTGCCAGGGCTCGTCGTCGGCACCTGGATCTACAGCGTCCTCGACGCGCGCGCGGTCGGCACCCTTCTCGGCACCGTGGTCATCGCCACCGTCCCCGCGCGGCGATGGCTGCACCGCCACAAGATCGTGGTCGGTGCACCGGCGCTCGTCGCCGGCTCCGGCGCCTATGGACTCTCCGCCGGCGTCGCGCCCGGCACCGGGATGATCCAGATCTCGCTCCTCATGGGCGCCGGGCTCGCCGGCCCGGCGGTGCTCGGCACGGACGCGCTCGCCACCATCCTCATCGACGTCTGCAAGGCGACGCTCTTCCAGCGCTATTCGCTCCTCGACGAGCAGGCCGTGGTGCTCGGCCTCGTGCTCGGCGCGGCGAGCGTGCCAGGCAGCGGCGCGGGCGCCTGGCTCGTGCGCCGGATGCACGCGCACCTGCATACGATCCTCATGGAAGGCCTCATCGTCTTCGGCGGCGCCTTCATGCTCTACCAGGCGTGGAAGTGAGCGCCTAGGCGAGGCCCGGGAGGAGCGTCCGCATCCCTTCGGCGATCATCTCGATCGCGATCGCGGCGAGGATGAGCCCGAAGAGCCTCGTCGCGATGTTGAGGCCGGTGGTGCTGATGCGCTCGCCGATGCGCTGCGCGAGCCGCAGCACGAGCCAGAGCAGCGCGCACACCGCGAAGATGCAGGCGATCAGCGCGCCGACGTGCGCCGCGCCGCCTTTTTGCGCGGCGATGATGGTAGTGCTGATGGCGCCGGGGCCCGCGAGCAGCGGCACCGCGAGCGGCACGACGCCGGAGAGGTCGCGCGAGCGCAGCTCCGCCGCCTCCTCCGGGTTCTGCCTCACCTTGCCTGCTTCCGCGTTCAGCATGGCGAGCGCCATGAGGAGGAGCACGAGGCCTCCGCCCACGGTGAAGGCCGGCAGGCTCGCGCCGACGAGCTTGAGGAGCGGCTCGCCGACGATCGCGGCGCCCGCGAGGACCAGGAACACGGTGAGAACGACGGCATGGACGAGGCGCGTGCGTTCGGCTGCCTGCGCGTCCGCGGTGAAGGCGAGGAAGATCGGAATCGCGAGGAACGGATCCAGGACCGCCAGCAGCGTGACGGTAAAGCGGACGTATTCCTGCAGCATTCAGCGCGCGGCGGCCGTCTTCTCCCGCATGCGGGCGAGCATCTTTTCCTGCGCGGCCTTTCGCTCCTCCTTGACGCGCGAGAAGGCCGGCCGCGCCTCCAGCATCGCGAAATAAGGCTTGAGCGCGAGCGGCTCGAGGAGGTCGCGCCCGTAGGCCGCCTTGCAGGCAAGGGTCACGACCGGGAGGCTCACGAACGCGGCGCAGTCGGCGAGCGTGAGCTCCGAGCCGGCGATGTAGGGCGAGAAGCGCGCGATCGCCTTGAGGCCGCGCACGCCCTTGGCGAGCTCCTTCTCGGTCGCCTCGATCACCTCCGTCGAGACTTCGCCGCCGAAGAAGTATTTCGGATAGAGCCTGCGAGCGACGAGCTCGAGATGCAGCTCGATGAAGAGGATGAGCTCGCGCACCTTGGCGCGCGCGAAGGGGTCTTTCGGGAGGAGCGGCTTCTGCGGATAGGCGTCCTCGAGGTACTCGCAGATCGCATCGGATTCGGCGAGGCGGCGGCCGTCGAGCTCGATCCAGGGGACCTTGCCCATCGGCGAGCGCGCGAGGAACGCCTCATCCTGCGACGGTACGCAACCCTCGTCCTCCTCGAATTCGACGCCTTTCTCGAGGAGCGCGATGCGCACCTTGTTGTGGTAGTTGCTGAGTCGGAAGCCGCAAAGCTTCAGCATGCGGATCTCCTCGGAACGGTGGACCGTGGCGAGCGCCGGATGGCATTATAGTCAGCGCATGTCGAGCGAGCGCACGCCGGCGGGCGAACCAGGCATCGTCACGGACCTCGGGCGCGAGTCCTCGTATGGCGGCTACCTCGCGCTGGAGGAGCTGCTTTCGGCTCAGCGCCCGCGCTCGTCGCACCACGACGAGATGCTCTTCATCATCCAGCACCAGACGGCCGAGCTCTGGATGAAGCTGCTCGTGCACGAGCTTTCGGCGGCGATCGCGCACGTGCGCGCCGACCGGCTGGAGCCCTGCTTCAAGATCCTCGCGCGCGTGAAGCAGGTACAGCGCCAACTCTTCGAGCAGTGGTCCGTGCTCGAGACCCTGACGCCCTCGGAGTACGTGGAGTTCCGCGACGTGCTCGGGCCCGCCTCGGGCCTGCAGTCGTACCAGTTCCGGGCCATCGAGTTCCTGCTGGGCAACAAGAATGCGGCGCGATTGGAGCTCTTCGGCTTCGATGAGAAGGTCAAGGCGCTCCTCACGTCACTGCTCGAATCCCCAAGCCTGTACGACGAGTTCCTGCGCTACCTCGCGCGCAAGGGCATGCCGGTGCCTGCCGAGCGAGTCGAGCGCGACTGGACCCGGCCCTACGAGCGCCACCCGGGGGTCACGTCGGTCCTGAAGAAGATCTACGAGCACCCCGAGTCGTACTGGGCCGAATACGACATGTGCGAGAAGCTCGTCGACGTGGAGGAGAACTTCCAGCTCTGGCGCTTCCGCCACGTGAAGACCGTCGAGCGCATCATCGGCTTCAAGCGCGGCACCGGCGGCACGTCGGGCGTCGCCTTTCTCAGGAAGACCCTCGAGTCGCCGCTCTTTCCCGAGCTCATCGATGTCCGCACCGAGATTGGATGAGGCCTTCCTCCGCGAGCGCGTCTGGCCGCGCTTCTCGCGGGCGATGAGCCGGCCGGGCATCTACCTCGCCAACCATTCCCTCGGCCGCCCGCCCGACCGGATGGCCGACGACGTTCGCGTCGCGCTCGACGCCTGGTACCGCGAGATGGGCGACGCGTGGGACGCATGGCTTGCGGCGCGCGAGCGCTTCCGCGAGCTCACCGCGAGGCTCGTCGGCGCGCCTTCGCCGGACTGCATCGTGCCCAAGACGAGCGCAGGCCAAGGGTTGAGAGCGGTGCTGAATTCCTTTCCGGGAATGCCGCGCGTCCTCGCCACGGACGAGGAATTCGACTCGCTGGACTTCATCCTGCGCGTCTATCGCCAGCAGGGGCGCATCCGCCTCAAGGCTTCCTCCTTCGACGCCTTTCGCTTGGAGCCCTGCGACCTCGTCGTCCTCTCCACGGTCGCATTCCGCACCGGCAAGGTCTTCCAGCAGCTGGAATCGATCCTCGCGGAAGCCAGGCGTGCGAAAGCCCTGGTCCTTCTCGACGTGTACCACCACGCGGGCGTGCTGCCGCTCGATCTCGCGGCGCTCGACGTCGATTTCGCGGTCGGCGGTTCCTACAAGTACCTTCGCGGCGGCCCCGGCGCCTGCTGGCTCTACGTTCATCCCCGGCATCACGCGCGCGTGACGCTCGACACGGGCTGGTTCGCGAAGAAGGACGTGTTCGGCTATCGGCGCCCGGATCCGCCGGAGTTCGCGGCGGGCGGCGACGCATGGCTCGAGTCCACGCCTCCGGTGCTTGCGCCGGTGCAGGCCTTGGCGGGCCTGGAGATCACGCTCGAGCTCGGCGTCGAGCGGCTCAGGGAGCATGGACTTGCACAAAAGAAGCGCCTCGCCTCGCTGCTCGCGGAACGCGGCATCAAGGCGCAGGGCGCCGACGAGCAGCATGGAGCATTCCTGACGCTGGTCAGGGGCGACGCAGCACAGCTCGCCGCACGGCTGGGCGATGCGGGCATCAAGGTGGACGCACGAGGCGACTACCTGCGCCTCTGCCCGGACATCCTCACGCCGGAAGAAGAGCTCGGGCGCGCCGCTGCAGCGCTCGAGGAAGCGCTCCGACCAGCTATTTCCCGCCGCGGTGCCTGAGGAAGAGCTTCTGCATCCCGCCTAGCCAGCGGTCGTAGTCGGTGCTTTTGCCGCGCAGGTAGTCGAGCACCTTGGGATGCGGGAGGACAAGAAAGCGCTCCTCGCGCATCGTCTTGATGAGTTCCTCCATGACATCGTCCGTCGTCAGCACGCCATCGACGCCCGCCGAGCCGCCGTCGCCGCGGAACATGTTGGTCAGGACGCCTTGCGGGCAGAGGCAAGACACGCGCACGCCGCGACGGCCGTAGGCGATCGCGATCCATTCGGCGATGGCGACGGAGCCGCGCTTGGTCACGCCGTAGGTGGCGGACTCCACGATGTTGAGCAGGCCCGCGGCGGAAGCCGTGACGATGAAGTAGCCGCTGCCGCGCACCGCCATCTTCTCCACGACGGCGCGAGCGGCATAGACGTGCGCCATCACGTGGATCTTCCAGTTGCGCTCCCAGTCGGCGTCCGGAGCCTCGAGGCCGCCCTCCTGGAAGATGCCCGCGTTCGAGAAGAACACGTCGACGCGGCCGAAGCGCGCCTCCGCCTCGCGGACGAGCCGCTGGAGATCCGCTTCCTTCGAGACATCGCACGGCACCGCGAAGCCTTCCGCGGTTTCCTCGCTCTTCCGGTAAGAAAGGTCGCCGAGGACGATCCCCGCGGCGCCTTCCTGGCGGAACCGGAGCGCCGCGGCCTTGCCGATGCCGCTAGCCGCGCCTGTGATGACCGCGATTTTTCCCTTCAAGTCCACGGGGGAGCTTTCTAGTGCTTGTGGAATCCCGATGCCTTGGCGGCCTGCTCACCCAATTCCATCTTCGCGATGGCATTCCGGTGCACCTCGTCCGGGCCGTCAGCGAAGCGCAGCGTGCGCGCGTGCGCGTAGGCCTCGGCGAGGCCGAAGTCGTCCGAGACGCCGCCGCCGCCGTGCACCTGCATCGCCCAGTCGATCACCTGGCAGGCCATGTTGGGCGCGAGCACCTTGATCATGGCGATCTCCTTGCGCGCGACCTTGTTGCCGACCGTGTCCATCTTCCACGCGGCGTTGAGCACCATGAAGCGAGCCGAGTCGATGAGGATGCGGGCCTCGGCGATCCTCTCGCGGGTCACACCCTGCTCTGCCACGCTTCTCCCGAAGGCGATTCTTTCGGAAGACCGGCGGCACATCTTCTCGAGCGCACGCTCGGCCTGGCCGATGAGGCGCATGCAGTGGTGGATGCGTCCGGGCCCGAGGCGGCCCTGGGCGATCTCGAAGCCGCGGCCCTCGCCGAGGAGGATGTTCGACGCCGGCACCCGCACGTCCTTCAGCTCGATCTCCATGTGGCCGTGCGGCGCGTCGTCGAAGCCGAAGACGGGGAGGTGCCGCGCGATGCGGATTCCCGGCAGGCCGGCGGGCACGAGGATCATCGATTGCTGGCTGTGGCGCGAGGCGTTTTCCGGATCGGTCTTGCCCATGAGGATGTAGAGCTTGCAGCGCGGGTCGCCGGCGCCGCTCGACCACCATTTCGTCCCGTTGATGACGTATTCCGCGCCTTTCTTCTCGATCCTCGTCTGGATGTTGGTGGCATCCGAGGAGGCGACGGCGGGCTCGGTCATGAGGAACGCGGAGCGGATCTCGCCGCGAAGCAACGGCTCGAGCCATTGCGTCTTCTGGTCCTCGGTGCCGTAGCGCTCGATCGTCTCCATGTTCCCGGTATCGGGCGCTGAGCAATTGAAGACTTCCGGCGCCCAGGAGACGCGCCCCATGATCTCGCAGAGCGGCGCGTACTCGAGGTTGGACAGGCCTTCCGGCGCGCGCTTGGAGTGCGGCAGGAAGAGATTCCACAGGCCCGCCTTTCGCGCCTTGGGCTTGAGCTCCTCGATGATCGGCACGACCTCCCAGCGCTTCGGCCCCCGCACGTGCGCGTGCCATTTGTGCTCATTGGGATAGATATGCTCGTCCATGAACGCCGCGAGGCGCTTCCTGAGCTCCTGCACTTTCGGCGAATAGTCGAAGTTCAAGCTGCCCTCCTGAGGATGTTCTCCACCTGCTGCCATCCGAGCTCGGCGAGCGGCCGTGTTCGCGAGCCCGCCTCGAGAGCGTGCGCGCTCGCCGCGGTGCCGTCGACCACGCGCTTCGCGATCCCCTGCGTGATCGCGGCGATCCGGAACAGGTTGTACGCCATGTAATAGTCCCAGACCGAAGGCTCAATCGCCCTTCGGCGCGTTCTTTCGCAGTACTTCTGCACATACTGGGCTTCGCTGGGAATGCCGAGTTGCTCCAGATCAAGCCCGGCAATGCCCCTGAACTTGCCCGGAGCGATGTGCCAGCTCATGCAGTGGTACGCGAAATCCGCGAGCGGGTGGCCGAGCGTCGAGAGCTCCCAGTCGAGCACTGCGAGGATGCGGGGCTCGCTCGGGTGGAAGATCGTGTTGTCGAGGCGGAAGTCGCCATGCACGATCGACGTTTCGTCGCCTGGCGGGATGTGCTTCGGAAGCCACTCGATGAGGTTGTCCATCGCCTCGATGCGTTCGAGCTCGGAAGCGCGGTACTGCTTCGTCCAGCGCGAGACCTGCCGCGCGATGTAGTCGCCGGGCTTGCCGAAGTCCGTCAGGCCCACGGCGCGGAAATCGACCAAATGCAGTTTTGAAATGACGAGATTCAATTCATCCCATATTGCAGCGCGCTCCTGCCCCGACATGCCAGGCAGCGACTGGTCCCAGAGCACGCGTCCCTCGACGCAGTCCATGACGTAGAAGGCCGTGCCGATGACGGACTCGTCTTCGCAGAGAACATAGGGGCGCGCCACCGGAAAATTTATTTCAGACAATGCCTTGATGACTTTGTATTCGCGATCGACCGCGTGCGCGGAGGGGAGGAGCTTCCCCGGCGGTTTTCTCCTCAACGCGTACTTCTTTCCGTCGGCGGCGGTGAGGCGATAGGTCGGATTGGATTGCCCGCCCTTGAACTGCTCGACCTGGGCGATGCGGAAGCCGAGGAATTTCTCGAGCGACGCGACATCGATGCGATGGCGTTCCTCGACCGGCTTCGTTCCGACGAACTGCTCGAACATCGTTTCAGCTTACCCTAGAATTTCAGGGCTTTTTACGGGGAGTTCACTGCCATGCCCGCCTTCCACGTCAGCCATGCCACGACCTCGAAATTCAAGCGCCGCGGATTGCGCGCGTACTTCGAATACCGCGACCTCGGCATCGACCGAGCAACGCGCGGCAAGGTGGTCGCGCACGTGATCCGCGCGCGGCGCGGCAAGGCGCCGCACGGCGAATGGCATCGGCACGACTGCCGGGTGCAGTTCGTCTATGTGCTCAAGGGCTGGGTCGAATTCGAGTACGAGCGCGTCGGCAAGGTGATGATGCGAGCCGGCAGCTGCTTCTATCAGCCGCCAAACATCCGGCACCGGGAGATCCGCCACTCGAAGGACGTGGAGCTGCTCGAGATCGTCGCGCCGGCGAACTTCAAGACGCGGGACGCTGCGCCGCCTTCGGCGAGACCTGCAGCCAGAAAGTCACCGGCCCGTCGTTCACGAGGCTGACCTTCATGTCCGCGCCAAAGCGGCCGGATGCGACGCGGGGGTGAAGCGCCTTTAGCTTCTCGAGAAAAAGCAGGAAGGCTCTCGAACCCTCCTCCGGCGAGGCGCCGCCCGAGAGGCTCGGCCGCATTCCGCTCGACGTATCGGCGACCAGCGTGAATTGCGGCACGGCGAGCACGCCGGCGCCAATGTCCTTCACCGAACGATTCATCTTCCCCGCGTCGTCGGCAAAGACCCGGTAGCCCAGGACGCGCTCGGCGAGGCGCGCGGCTTCGAGGAGCACGTCCGGCAGC
>JAFAGU010000367.1 GCA_019237595.1 Betaproteobacteria bacterium
CGAACATGCGCTTCACGTCGCGCTGGCGCGAGAGGAAGAACGCCGCGATCGCCACCGATACCAGCCCGAAGCCCATCATGAGCTGGCTCGCGAAGGGGCTCGCGAGCGCGCCGTCGGTGAGGACCTTGCAGCGGATGAGCGCGTAGAGAGCGACGTTGAGCAGGAGCCCCGAAAGCACCGCCGAAATCGGCGTCGGGCCCTCCGCATGGGCGTCGGGGAGCCAGTTGTGCAGCGGCACGAGCCCGACCTTGGTCCCATAGCCGACGATGAGAAAGACGAAGGCGATCGACATGACGGTGGGCTCGAGCGAGCCCTTCACCGCGTTCAGCGCGGTCCAGAGGAGCGCGCCCGATCCGCTGCCGAGGACCTTCTCACCCGCGAAGTAGACCAGGATGGTACCGAAGAGCGCTTGGGCGATGCCGACGCCGCAGAGAATGAAGTACTTCCACGCCGCCTCGAGCGAGGCATGCGTGCGGTAGAGCGCGACCAGTAGCACCGTCGTGAGCGTCGCCGCCTCCATCGCGACCCACATGAGGCCGAGATTGTTCGTGGTGAGCACGAGCAGCATCGTGAAGCTGAAGAGCTGGTACATGCTGTGGTACAGGCGCAGGCCGGCGGCGGTCACGCGGCCGTGCTCGCGCTCGATGCGCATGTACGGGCGCGAGAAGAACGACGTCGTCATCGCGACGAACGCGGTGAGCGCGACCAGGAAGACGTTCAGCGAGTCGACGAAGAACTGCTCGCCCAGGGTCGTGAACGGCCCCTCGCGCACGACCCGCGCCACGAGGAGGGCGGCGGCGACGAACGTGACGACGCTGAAGGCGCAGTTGATCTCGGCAGCGCGCGGCCGGTGGCCAACGAGGGCGAGCACGGCGCCCCCTGCGAGGGGCACGGCGAGGAGGGCGGCGACTTCGGCGTCCATCAGTGCTCCTTCAGCCTCTCGAGGTGGCGCGTGTCGAGCGAATCGAAGCGCTCCCGGATCTGGAAGAAGAACACGCCCATGATGAGCACGGCGACGAGGACGTCGAACGCGATGCCGAACTCGAACACGAAGGGCATCCCGTAGACCGCCGCCGTAGCGGCGAAGAAGAGCCCGTTCTCCATGGAGAGGAACCCGATCACCTGCGGCACGGCCTTCGAGCGGGTGATCATCATCAGGAAGGAGAGCAGGATGCTCGCCATCGCGATGCCGAGGGTGGCGCGGGTCACCGTCCCGGCGAGCCGCGAGATCGGCGCGGCGAGGTTGAAGGCGAGGATGACGAGAACGATGCCGATCAGCATCGTCGTAGGGATGTTGATGAGCGTCTCGACGTCCCATTTGACGTTCAGCCGCCGGATGAGGAAATGCAGGAGCCAGGGCAGCGCGAGCACCTTCAGGGCGAGCGTGAGCGCGGCGGACTTGTAGAGCTCCGCCTGGCCGGTCACCAGGGCGACCAGCACCGTGGAAGCGAAGAGCACGAGGCCCTGCGCGGTGTAGAGGTGGATGAGCGAGAGGATCCGGCGCTGCGTGAGCATCGTGAACGCGAGGAGGAGAAGCACCGCCGCGCAGAGGTTGATGAGCTGCGTGCCGTAGTGGGCAAGGAAGGGCATCGCCGTCAGCCCTCCAGGAGCACGTGGACGAGAAGCGCGAGCACGGCGAGGAGGAAGGCCGTGCCGAGGAACTCCGGCGCACGGAAGATTCGCATCTTCGCGCTCACGATCTCGATGAGCGCGAGCGCCGCGCCGCCGACGGCGAGCTTCGCAAGGAGCGCCGGCAGCGCAAGCACGATCCCGAGCCAGTCGCCTCCGCCCGCCACGCCCCAGGGGAAGAAGAGCGCGAGGCCCATGCACGAGTAGACGAAGAGTTTCAGGCTCGCGGCCCATTCCACCATCGCGAGGTGCCGCCCGGAATATTCGAGGATCATCGCCTCGTGGATCATCGTGAGCTCGAGGTGCGTGGCCGGGTTGTCGACCGGGATGCGCGCGTTCTCGGCGAGCGACACCATCGTAAACGCCACGCCGGCGAAGGCGAGGCTCGGGTAGATGACGAAATCGCGGTGCGCGAGCGTCTCGACGATGGTGGCGAGCGACGTGGACTGGGAGATGAGCGAGGCGGTGAAGAGGACCATGAGCAGCGCCGGCTCGGCGAGGAAGCCGACGAGCATCTCGCGCCGGGCGCCGAGCGTGCCGAACGCCGTGCCGACGTCCATGCCGGCGAGCGATATGAAAAGCCGCGCGAGCGCGAGCAGCCCGACGAGCGCGATCGCGTCCGCGGCCGCATTGAGAGGCAGGTCGGTGCCCAGCGTCGGCACGATGGCGGCCGCGAGCGCAAGGCAGCCGAAGATGAGGTAAGGCGCAGCGCGAAAGAGCGGCGAAGCGTTGGTCGCCAGCACGATCTCCTTCTGGAAGAGCTTGCCGAGCAGCCGATATGGTTGGAGGAGCCCGGGGCCGCTCTTGTTCTGCAGCCAGGCGCGGCACTGGTTGACCCAGCCGGTGAGCAGCGGGGCGAGCAGCACGGCAAGCGCGAGCTCGGTGAACTGGGCGGCGAGGCCGGAGAGGCTGGCGTTCATCGGACGATGAGCAGGAGCAGGAGAAGCGTCGCGAAGCTGTAGAGCAGGTAGACGGAAATTCGCCCGCGCTGGAGCACGGTGACGAGGCCCGTCGCACGATCGACCGCGCGCGCCACCGGAACGTAGAGCCAGCCCCAGAGACGGTCGTCTGCGCTCTCGTGATAGCGCGGCCGGGTATCGAGGGGCGCGGGGGCCTCGCCGCGGATGCGGAACATCGGGCGGAAGACGACCTTGACCGGCTGCCCGAAGCCCTCCGCGCTGTCCTGCATGCGCGGGCCGATGAACGGGAAGCCGCAATCCCAGGCCGCGGCGCGTCTCATGCGGCCGTGGTAGAAGAAGCGCACGCTGCCCCACGCGATCGCGACAAGCGCCGCGACGCCCAGCAGGAAAATCACCGGGCTATAGCTCGCGCGCGCCGGGTCGATCGGCGCGACGAAAAGCCAGCTGCCCGATCCGGTGTCCATCCCGCTCGCGACGAGCATGCGCGCGATGGGATCGACGAGCCCGATCACGATCGTCGGCGCGAGGCCCAGTGCCACGCAGCCGGCGGCGAGCCAGGCGAGGCCGGCGCGCTGCCAGAGATCGGCGTCGTGCGCCTGCGCGAGCTTCGCTTCGCGGGCCTGGCCAAGGAATACCACGCCGTAGAACTTCACCATCACGTAGCCGGACAGCGCGGCCGTGAGGGCGACGGCGGCCGCGGCGAGCGGCACCAGCATGTTGAGATACGCCTGAGGCAGCCCCGGAGTGAAGAGGAACGCCTGCAGGAGCAGCCACTCGGAGGCAAAGCCATTGAGGGGCGGGAGGCCGGCGATCGCGATCGTGCCGACGAGCGCGCACCAGGCCACCCATGGCATGCGGTGGATCAGGCCGCCCAAGCGCCCGAGGCTGCGCTCGCTTGTCGCGTGCAGCACCGAGCCGGTCGCGAGGAAGAGCAGGCCCTTGAAGAAGGCATGGTTCAGGCAGTGGTAGAGCGTCGCGGTGAGCGCGAGCGCCGCGAGCCGCGCCATGCCGAAGCCATGGAAGACGAGCGCAAGGCCGAATCCCGCGACGATGAGGCCGACATTCTCGATGGACGAGTAGGCGAGCAGGCGCTTCATGTCCGACTGCACCGCGGCGAACACGATGCCGAAGAGCGCGCTCGCGAGCCCCACGGCGAGCGCGACGACGCCCCACCACCAGAGCGAGAAGCCGATGAGGTCGAGCGTGACGCGCAGCATGCCGTACACCGCAGTCTTCAGCATGACCGCCGAGAGGAGCGCCGAGACCGGCGAAGGCGCCGCCGGGTGCGCCTCGGGGAGCCAGACATGCAGCGGCAGCAGCCCCGCCTTCGCGCCGAAGCCGGCGAGCGCGAGGAGGAAGGCCACGCTCGCCCACGCGGCGGGCTGGTGGATCTCCCGCATCGTGTCGAAGGTGTAGTCGCCGCTTCCGCCTTGCAGGGCGCCGAAGCAGAGGAGGATGGAGATGGCGCCCAGGTGAGCGATCAGGAGATACAGGTAGCCCGCGCGCCGGATCTCCGCGTGCCGATGGTCGGTGATGACGAGGAAGAACGACGAGAGCGCCATCGACTCCCACGCGACCATGAAGAAGTACGCATCGTCCGCGAGGAGGACGAGCGCCATGCTCGCAAGGAACACGTGATAGCAGAGCGCCTGCAGCCCAGGCGGATGGCTCCCCGGATCGTCGCGCAGGTAACCCCGCGCGAAGACGGAAACGGCCGCGGAAACCGACCCCAGGAGGACGAGGAAGAAGGCCGACAGGCAGTCGAGCCGCGCATGGAAGGGAAGCTCCGGAAGCCCCAGCGGAAGCAGGCGCACGGCCGGCGCGTCGAAAAGGCCGGCGAGCCCGACCGCCGCGAGCGCGAGGCCCACCAGCGCACCGGCGGGAAACAGCGCGCGAGCAAGGGCAATGCTTCTCGGCGAGGCCATGGCGCCAAGCCCGAGGGCGAGCCAGCCGCCGGCAAGCAGGAGGGCGGCATCCAGCGGGGCGGGCATGCGCATGATATTAACATCGCATGCACATCAAAGGATAATTCGGTTATCCTTAGCCGCCATGACCGCCGCCCGACGCCGCGCCTCCACGGAAGAGCGCACCGCGCGCCTGACGATCCTCGTCGATCCTCGCAAGAAAGCGTTCTTCGAGGCGCTCTGCGCGCAGGAAGACCAGACGCCCTCGCAGGTCGTGCGCCGCCTCATACGGGACTACATCGAGAAGCGCACCGGCGAGCCCTGGTTGCCGGGCGAGCCACCTAAGCTGCCGAAGCGCTGAACCTCGCGGGTTATTCCCGCTGGCGGCGCACGATCGCGCGCGCCGCCAGCAGGCCAAGCACGCCCGCCCCGGCCACGGCAAGCCAGTCGCGGCGACGCCAGCCCGGACGCGGCGCACGCCTAAGAGACTCGATGGCCTGCGTCGCCGTTTCGGGGCGCGTCGCCGACGCTTCCGGGACCGCCGGACCGGTGGCGCCGGTCAGCGCCGCAAGGCGCTGCGTTGCCTCCATCGAGTCGAAGGCATGCGCGAGTCCCCGTGCCGGAGGCGCCGTGGCGCCTTCGGCGGAGTGGTCTTCGCCGCGCGTGCGGTTCAGCGTCTGCGCAAGGACGACGGTCTTCGCGTTGGTGTCGAGCAGCTGGGGCGCAGTACCGGCGGCCAGGCCGGGCGCGAGCGACGGGGGCAAGGTGCTCGCGGGCGGCCCCCCCAGCTGCCGCTCGCATTCGCGCAGGTCGCGCGCCACCTCGGCTGCATCCTGGTAGCGCTCGTCGAGCGCCTTCGCGAGCATCTTGGCGACGACATAGTCGAGGAGCTGCGGCACGGCCCGGTTCACGGCGCTGGGCGCCGGCGGCGCGAGATTCACGATCTGGTAC
>JAFAGU010000378.1 GCA_019237595.1 Betaproteobacteria bacterium
GCATTTCACGCATTGCATCTTCACCACTTGCTCGCCGCTTCGCTCAGCGTTCTGGCCCTGCGCGGGCAAGGCGAAGGCGAGGGCGATCGCGGCGGTCATGGCTGTCTTCATGTGGGTCTCCCTCCCGGCGCTCGCCGGGCTCCGACATGCTCCCTCCAAGGGCCGGCGGCCGCTTTGACCCACGTCAAAGGCGCAGGCCGCGCCGCCGATAGCCTTGCGGGACTCCTTTTTCGGGTTTCTGTGAGAATGCGGCGTGCTCGAGGCGGCGGAACTGCGGTGCGAACGGGGCGGGCGGACGCTCTTCAGCGGGCTCGCCTTCACCCTCGGCTCGGGAGCGCTCCTGCGCATCGCCGGGCCGAACGGCCGGGGGAAGACCAGCCTGCTCCGCATCCTGTGCGGGCTTCTCGAGCCGGCGGCGGGCGAAGTGCGCTGGAAAGGCGCCCCCATCCGCGAGCTGCGGGAGGAATTCGCGAGGCAGCTCGTGTATCTAGGGCACGCGCCGGCGGTGAAGGACGATCTCACGGCAGCCGAGAACCTCTCGATCGCCTGCCGGCTCTCGGGCTTCCCGGCGACGGAGAAATCGATCCACGCGGCCCTCGAGACGCTCGGCGTTCCGCCGCAGGCGCTCGTGAAGAAGCTTTCCCAGGGTCAGCGGCGTCGATCGGCGCTCGCGCGGCTCGTGCTCAGCGAGTCGGTGCCGCTCTGGCTCCTCGACGAGCCGCTTGCGGCGCTCGATGCGGCCGCGGCGGCGCTGGTTACGGGCCTCGTCGCCGAGCATGTCCGGCGCGGCGGCATGGCGGCCTTCACCACACACCAGGAGGCCGGCTTCGCCGGCGTGCCGGTGAGCGTGCTCGACCTGGACGCGTTCGATGCTTGATGCCGTCCGCTGCCTCGTCGCGCGCGATCTCCTCCTCGCGCTTCGTCGAAAGAGCGACGTCGGCACGGCGCTCCTCTTCTTCGTCATCGTCGCGAGCCTCTTCCCGCTGGGCATCGGCGCCGAGCCGAACCTGCTGCGAGCGGTGGCGCCCGGCGTCATCTGGGTGGCGGCGCTCCTCTCGTCGATGCTTTCGCTGCGGCGGATGTTCGAGGCCGACCACGCCGACGGCACGCTCGAGCAGATGGCGCTCGGCGCCGCGCCGCTGGGCGTCGTCGTCGCCGCGAAAGCGCTTGCCCACTGGCTCGTCGCGGGATTGCCGCTCGTGGTGATCGCGCCCGTGCTCGCGCTCCAGTACGACGTATCGCCGTCGCTCTACGGGGTGCTTGCCTTATCATTGCTCCTCGGAACGCCGGTGCTGAGCCTCGTAGGCGGGATCGGCGCGGCGCTCACGCTCGGGCTGCGCGGCGGAGGCGTGCTGCTCTCGCTGCTCGTCCTGCCGCTCTGCGTGCCGGTGCTCATCATGGGCGCAGGCAGCGTGGAGATGGCGGCCGCCGGGCTGGGAGCGAGCGGCCAGCTCCTCCTCCTCGCCGCGATGCTCGTGGGGGCGGCGGCCGCCGCACCCTGGGCGATCGCGGCGGCGCTGAGGATTTCCCTCGAATGATGGCAACGAACTCGGATCGATGAGCGCAAGAAGCATCCACTGGTTCTGGTACGCGTCGCCGCAGACGTTCTATCCGCTCGCCGGCGCGATCGGGCGCCTCGCCGCCCCCGCGGCGGCGGTGCTCGCGCTCGTGGGCCTCTACATCGGCCTTTTCGTGGCGCCGACCGACGCGCAGCAGGGCGAGGCCTACCGGATCATCTTCATCCACGTGCCAGCGGCGTGGATGTCGATGTTCCTCTACGTCGTCATGGCGTTCTGGGCCGCGATCGGCCTCGCATTCAACACGCGCCTCTCGGCCATGATGGCGCGCGCGCTCGCTCCGACGGGAGCGCTCTTCACGTTCATCGCCCTCTGGACGGGCTCCCTCTGGGGCAAGCCGACGTGGGGTACCTACTGGGTGTGGGATGCGCGGCTCACCTCCGAGCTGATCCTGCTCTTCCTCTACCTCGGGTTCATGGCGCTCCAGGCCTCGATCGACGACACGCGGCGCGCGGACCGGGCCGGGGCGCTGCTCGCGATCGTCGGCGTGGTGAACGTGCCGATCATCTACTACTCGGTGCAGTGGTGGAACACGCTGCACCAGGGCGCCTCGGTGAGCCTGAAGAGCGGATCCAGCATGGCGCCGATCATGCTGTGGGGAATGCTCGTCATGGCGCTCGCGTTCTGGATGTACTCCATCGCGGTGGCGATGGCGCGCGTGCGCTGCATCATCCGCGAGCGGGGCGAGGCATGAGCGCGTTCCTGGAGATGGGCGGCTACGCCTGGTACGTCTGGGGCTCCTATGGCGTGACGTTCGCGCTGCTCCTCACGGAGATCATCGTGCTGGCGAGGAGGGCGCGGCATGAAGCCAAGGCATAAGCGCCTTGCGGCCATCGCCATCGGCGTCGCCGCGCTCGGCATCGTCGTCGCGCTCGTGCTCAGGGCATTCAACGAGAACCTGGTGTTCTTCTTCACGCCGTCCCAGGTCGTCGCGCATGAAGCTCCGGAAGGCCGCACCTTTCGCATCGGCGGTATGGTGGAGAAGGGCAGCGTCAAGCGGCAGGCCGACGGTGTCACGGTGCAGTTCACCGTCACGGACACTGCGAAGACGCTTCCCGTGAGCTACCGCGGCCCGCTTCCGGACCTTTTCCGCGAGGGCAAGGGCGTGGTCGCGCAGGGAAAGCTCGGCCCCGACGGCGTTTTCCGCGCGAGCGAGGTGCTCGCCAAGCACGACGAGAACTACATGCCGCCCGAAGCTGCCGAAGCAGTGAAGAAGGCGCAGCAGACGGCTGAGAAGACTTCCAGGACCCTCGCGAAGTGAATCCCATCGAATGATTCCCGAGCTCGGACAAGTCGCGCTCGCCCTGGCGCTCATCGGGGCGCTCTTCGTCGCCGCGGCTTCGCTCTACGGGGCGGCGAAGGCCGATGACGGCTTGATGCGCTTCGCGCGGCCCGGCGCACAGGCCCTCGCGCTGCTCGTGGCGTTCGCATTCGGGTGCCTCGTCTACAGCTTCGTGACGAACGACTTCTCGGTGCTCTACGTGGCGCAAAACTCGAACTCCCGGTTGCCGCTCCATTACCGCATCGCCGGCGCGTGGGGCGGGCACGAGGGGTCGCTCCTCCTCTGGACGCTCATGCTCGGCATCTGGATGACAGCGGTGAGCCTCTTCAGCGGCCACCTGCCGGAGGAAATGGTGGCTCGCGTGCTCGGCGTCATGGCGTTCGTCAGCGCGGGCTTCCTCGCCTTCATGCTCTTCACGTCGAACCCGTTCGCTCGCCTCCTTCCCGCGGCGCCGGACGGGCGCGACCTCAACCCGCTGCTGCAGGACCCGGGCATGGTGGCGCATCCGCCGATGCTCTACATGGGCTACGTCGGTTTCTCGGTCGCCTTCGCGTTCGCGGTGGCCGCGCTCCTCTCCGGGCGGCTCGACGCCACCTGGGCGCGCTGGTCGAGGCCCTGGACCACGGTCGCCTGGTGCTTCCTCACGATCGGCATCGCGCTCGGCAGCGGCTGGGCCTACTACGAGCTCGGCTGGGGCGGCTGGTGGTTCTGGGATCCGGTCGAGAACGCCTCCTTCATGCCTTGGCTCGTCGGCACGGCGCTCATCCATTCGCTCGCGGTGACCGAGAAGCGCGGCGCCTTCCGCAGCTGGACGGTGCTCCTCGCGATTGCGGCCTTCGCGCTGAGCCTCCTGGGCACGTTCCTCGTGCGCTCTGGCGTCCTCACCTCCGTGCACGCATTCGCCGTCGACCCGCGGCGCGGCATCTTCATCCTCGCGCTCTTCGCGATCTTCATCGGCGGTGCGCTCGCGCTCTACGCGTACCGGACGGCGCGCATCGGCCTGGGCGGCGAATTCTCGACCGTGTCGCGCGAGAGCCTCTTGCTCACGAACAACGTGCTCCTCGCCGCCGCGGCGGGGACCGTTTTCCTGGGCACGCTCTATCCGCTCGCGCTCGACGCGCTCGGCGCCGGGAAGATCTCCGTGGGCCCGCCGTATTTCGAGACGGTGTTCGTGCCGCTCATGGCGCCCGCGCTCTTCCTCATGGGCATCGGCCCGCTCGCGCGCTGGAAGCGCGCTTCCGTCCCGGAGCTTGCGGTGCTGCTGCGCTGGGCGCTCGCGGTAAGCCTCGTGCTCGGCTTCCTCCTGCCGCTCCTCCTCGGCAAGTGGACGCCGATGATCGGCTTCGGCCTTTTCCTCGCGTTTTTCGTCCTCACGAGCTCGCTCCTGCCGCTGCGCAAGTCGCTGCGCCAGACCCGCTCCCACTACGGCATGACGCTCGCGCACATCGGCGTCGCGGTCTTCGTCGTCGGCGTGACGCTCGTCAAGGGCTACGAGTCGGAAAAGGACGTGAAGCTCCGCGAGGGCGAATCGATGGAGCTCGGCGGCTACGAGTTCACGCTGCGCGACGTGAACAACGCCATGGGCCCCAACTACCGCGCGGCTCGCGCCACGGTTCCAGTAACGAAGGACGGCCGCGAGGTGGCGGTGCTGCATCCGGAAAAGCGCATCTACGCCGTCCAGCAGATGCCCATGACGGAAGCGGCGATCGACCCAGGGCTCTTCCGCGATCTCTACGTCTCGCTTGGCGAGCCGGTCGACAACGACGCCTGGCTCGTGCGCGTGCACGTCAAGCCCTTCGTGGACTGGATCTGGGCCGGGTGCCTGCTCATGGCGCTCGGCGGCGCGCTCGCAGCCTCCGACCGACGGTATCGCGTCTCGGCCTCCAGGAGAAAAGAGCATCTCGAGGGAGCGCGCGCTTGAATCGCCGCCTTCTCGTCACGCTCGC
>JAFAGU010000022.1 GCA_019237595.1 Betaproteobacteria bacterium
CCCGCGTTCCAGCCACGCTCGCGAGCTGCGCCAGCGGCCCTGGAACTGCTCGACTTCTCCATGGATCATGCAGGCGGCCGCGAGCAGCGTTGGATCGTCCGACGCCGCGCCCAGCGCCTGGGCCCGCTCGGCAACCGCCAACGCCGCTGGATATTCGGCGCGCAGGCCGAGCATGTAGCCCAGGCCGTGCAGCAGCCGCCCGCGCATCGGATGGCCGGGAACGCGATCGAGGAGGGCGCTCGCGGCTTCGAGCGCAGCCTTCGCTTCGGCGCCCGCACCAAGCACGCGGAAGGCCGCCAGGCCGTGAAAGGTGCCGAGGGCTATCCCAAGCCGGTCGCGCTCGGTGCCCTCCGGCGCCTGGCGAAGGAGCTGCGAGGCCCGCTCCGTGAGCCGCAGGCATTCGTCGGGAGCGAAGCTCGCGAGCGCCGCCTCGGCAGCCTCCGCATAGTGGGCCAACGCCCGGAGCGGCTCGCCGCCGCGGTCGAAGTGAACGGCGAGCTCGGCAGGCGCCACCTTCCTTCCCGAGCGGCGTTCGTCCTCGAGGGCCGCTCCCGCCTTGCGGTGCAGCTGCGCCCGCGCGGAAGGCGCCGTGCGCTCATACAAGATCTGGCGGAAGAGCGCGTGCCGGAACGAATAAGGCGCTTCGGTATCCGCGGGCTGGTCTCGAGGCCGGCGGAGCCAGAACTTCTCGCGCGCCAAATCCTCGCAGGCCTGTCCGACGCGCGCCTCGTCCTGCTCGAGCACGCGCGCCAGCGTGGCGACCCGGAACTCGACGCCGCAAACGGCGGCCGCGGCGAGGCCGGCCCTGCGCTCGGGCCCCAGCTTCGCTATGTAGTGATCGACGATCGCGGCCAGGTTCTCGGGGACCGGGATATCGGCGAGCGCCGCGCGTGCCGCTTCGTCAGCCTGCGATCCGTCTTTGCTGGCGATCACGTCGCGCAGGAACGAGGCGACGAAAAGCGGCACGCCGTCCGTATGCTCGTGCAGCGCGCGCACGAAGGATTCGTCCGCCGCCAGGGCGGCCGAGCGCTGCATCAAGTAGGAGGCGACCTCGGATTCCGAGAAAGGGTCGAGCGCGATTTCCTGGCAAAGCCCGTGCAGGCGCAGCTCCCGGCGCAGGGCGTTGAGCGGATGCTCGAGCGCGACGACCTCCGCAAGCCGGAAGCTCGCGAGCCACATGAACCGCGCCGCTCCGCGCCGCCGCGCCATGTAGTCGAGGAGGCGGATGGTCGCCCGGTCGGCCCAATGCAGGTCCTCCGTGACGAGCAGGAGCGGCCGGCTGCCGGCGCAGCGATCGACGAGCTCGCCGAATTCGCGCAGCATCCGCTCGGTTCCCACGCCGGCGAGCTCGCGCTGCAGCGCCTCGCGCTCGGCGGCGCTGCTGAGCCAAGGCAGCTGCAGCAGCCACGTGGGGGCGACAGAGCGCAGGAGCTCGCGCAGCGACGGATCGGCGCGGGAAAGCTCGCCGAGCGCCTCGAGCACCGGCAAATAGGGTTCGCCGCTGCCGAAGTCCTCGACGCACTGGCCGCGCGCGCAGGCCGCATCCGCGACCCCCGACATGAAGTGCTCGATGAGCGTCGTCTTTCCGATTCCCGGCTCGCCGGTGATCCAGACGATCGAACGTCGGCCGGCGCGCGCGCCATCCCAGGCCGCGCAGAGCGACGAAAGCGCCTCCGAGCGCCCCACGAGGGGCCCGGGCCGGGCCGCCGCGGCCGGCGGCGCGCTCGGCGCGAGCGCAGCCGGAGGCGCCACGGCCGTCGCCGGCGCCACCGCCATCGTCGGCGCGATGAAGCGATACCCGCGCCGGGACACGGTCTCGATGAAGCGGGGGTTGCGCGCATCGTCCCGGAGCGCGGTGCGCAGGTCGCTGATCGCCGTCTTGAGGACCGACTCGCTGACGAATTGATGGCCCCAGACCTGGTCGAGCAGCACCTGCTTGGTGAGGAGCGAGGCCGGCTGGCGCACGAGGGCGCACAGGACGGCGAAGGGCGTCGGCGCGAGCGAGACCGCCGCGCCGTCGCGCAGCAGGCTCGCGTTCGCCTCGTCGAGCTCGAAGCTGCCGAAGCGGGCGCGCACCGGCGCCTTGGCAATCTGGCTCTCGGGGGTCCGGGTCGGCATGGGGTCGGGGGGCTCGCAGCCATCCTACTGGATTCGCCGCGCGCACACCGAATCCGGACCGAATGGCGACGGTTCCCTGACGACTGCGCGCAGCGCCGCTCCTACGATGGCCTCCGCGTCACTTGACCATCCAACCTAATCGAAAGAAAGGAAACACCATGAACCTCAAGAAACTCAGCCTCACCCTCGCGGTTGCCGCGCTTTCCGCGGCCGCCGTCTCCGCCCGCGCCGACCAGGGCACGATCCCGAACTTCGGGGACGAGAACGACACGACCCTCTCCTGGGTCGCCGGCAGCCAGTACCTGTACAAGTTCGCAGCGAAGCAGGCCGATTCGCAGGCCGCGCCCGCGAAGCTCGACATCCCGAACTTCGGCGACATGAACGACATGAGCCGCGGCTGGGTCGCAGGCGAGAAGTACCTCGCCGCCCGCCAGCAGCCGATCGCGAAGGCCGAGACGGGCAAGACCTTCGTCCAGGGATCGATCCCGAACTTCGGCGACGAGGACGACACGAGCCTGCGCTGGGTCGCGGGCAACGAGTACCTCGCGAAGCGGCACGGCACGAACTAGGCTCTTCGCGCATCGCGAAGCCGGCGCCACCAGCGCCGGCTTTTTCCTTTTGAGGCACGCCCCTTGCTGCGGGACGAGATCCACGCAAAGGAGCGATCCATGAATCTACGTATCCTCGCGGCCATACTCGCGGCTTCGCTGCTCGCCGCCTGTCACACGGCCCCCAACACCTCGTCGAGCGCCGGCGCTTCGACTCCCTCGGGCCCGGTGTCGGCGCCCAGCCAAGGTGCGCCGGGCGCGTCGGCCGAGCTGGAGAATGCGCCGCAGCAGCGTTCCTCCGCGCCCGCGTCGACGTCGAGTCGCGGCGCGCCGGGCGCGGCGGAAGATCCCGCCTCCTCCCGCCGCTAGTCAGGTTGCCTGTCCGCGGAACGCCCAGCGCGTGAAGCGGACCTCCACGGCGGCGGTTGCGCCGTAGAGGACGATGCCGAGGAACGCGAGCACCAGGAGCCCGGCGAACACGATCGGGACCTGGAAGGAGGCTTGCGCGTCGAGCATCAGCTTCCCGAGGCCGCGGTTCGCCCCCACGGTTTCAGAGACGACCGCGCCGACGAACGCCAGCGTCACGGCGACCTTGAGCGAGCCGAAGAAGTAGGGCATCGAGCGCGGAATGCCGACCTTGCGCACGACGTCGAGCTTCGACGCGCCCAGCGCCCGCAGCACGTCCTCCAGCTCCGGCTCCACGGTGGCGAGGCCCGTCGCGACGTTGACGACGATCGGGAAGAACGAGATCAGGAAGGCGGTGATGACCGCCGGGACCTCGCCCAGCCCGAACCAGAGGATCAGCACCGGGACGACGGCGACCTTCGGAACGGAGTTGAAGCCGACCATGACCGGGTAGAAGGCCGCGTAGAGCGCGCGATGCCAGCCCACGACGATGCCAAGCAGGAGGCCGAACACCGTCGCGAGCGCGAACCCGGCGAGCGTGGTCCAGAGCGTGACGACCGCGTTCGCGGCGATCGGCGCGCGGTACTCCCAGAGCGCCGAGAAGACGAGCGAAGGCGAGGGAAGAATCGTGAGCGGAATCCTGAGCGCGCGGCAGAGCGCTTCCCAGGCGAGGAAGAGGGCGAGCGTGAACGCCGCGGGCGCGAGCGTCCTCGTCCACATCAGTGCAGCCCTCCGATGAGCGTGCGCAGCTCGTGCACCACGGCCTGGAAGGCCTCGGTGTAGGTGACCTCGAGGTCGCGCGGGCGCGGAAGCGGAACCTCGCAGCGCCGCAGCAGCCTCCCGGGGCGGCCCGACATCACGTAGACCGTGTCCGCGAGGAACACCGCTTCGCGCAGGTCGTGCGTAACGAGGAGCACCGTGACTTTCCTCGCGGCCTGGAGGTCGCGCAGCGCGCACCAGAGCTCCTCGCGCGTGAACGCGTCGAGCGCGCCGAAGGGCTCGTCGAGGAGGAGGATCTCCGGCTCGTGGATGAGCGCGCGGCAGATCGAGGCGCGCTGCTGCATGCCGCCGGAGAGTTCCCACGGATACTTTTCGCCGAAGCCCTCGAGCCCGACCGAGCGAAGGAGCGCCTGCGCCTTGTTCTCGAAGGCGCGTTTCTCCTTCGAGAACGCGGAGCGGTAGGGCTGCACGATCTCCAGCGGAAGGAGCACGTTGCGCAGCGTGCTCCGCCAGGGCAGGAGATTGGAATGCTGGAACGCCATGCCGACGCACTTCAGCGGCCCGCGCACCGGCTGGCCCTCGACCGCGACCGTCCCTGCGGCGGCGGGGTGCAGGCCCGAGATCAGCTTCATGAGGGAGCTCTTGCCGCAGCCCGAGGGACCGACCACGGCGGCGAACTCGCCCCGAGCGATGGAGAGGGTGACGCCGTCGACTGCCTTGAGCGCGCCTGCACCGCGCCCGTAGGCCATCGACACGCCCTCCAGGCGCACGAAGTCGCGCACTACTTCGCCAGGCGCTCGGCCTTGGGCGGCAGGAACCTCGCCGTGAAGATGTCGCCCGGCTTCGGCTTGTTGCTGTAATGGAACGTGAGGCCGATCTGCTCGATCGAGCGCTCGAGCCGCTTCGGGTCCACCGCGCCGAGGCCGTTCTTCGTCACATCGGGCGTGACGAAGTTCTTCGCGAGCGCGAGCTTGAGGCGCTCGAGCTCCACCTCCCGCTTCGCGATGGCGTTTCGCTTCATGAGCGAGTCGATGGCGCCCTCCGGGTCCCTGAGGGTGTCCTGGATGCCGCGGATGGTCGCGCGCACGAAACCTGCCGCGGCCTTGGGCGAGAGGCGCATGAAATCCGGGTTCGCGACGATCGCGTTGCCGTACAGGTCCACGCCGTAGTCGCGCATGAGGAGGACCACGATGTCCTCCGGCGCCACGCCGTTCGCCTTGAGGTTCATGTAGGACGAGAACCAGAAGCCTGCGATGGCATCGACGCGCCCCTGGGCGAGCATCGGCTCGCGGACCGGGAAGCCGACGTTCTCGATCTTCACCTTCGCCGCGTCGATCTTGTTCGCCTCGACGAAGATCGGCCACTGCGCATAGGCGCCGTCGGCCGCGGGCGCGCCGAGGACCCGCCCCTCGAGGTCCTTCGGCCGCGCGATCCCGGTCTTCTTCAGCGTGACGATCGAGAACGCCGGCGTGTCGTAGACCATCATGATGGCCATCACGGGGAGGTTGCTCGGGTTGTCGCGGTACTTCACGAGCGAATTGATGTCGGCGAAGCCGACCTCGTAGGCGCCCGAGGCGACGCGATTGATGCCCTCCACCGAGCCCGATCCCGGGTCGACCGTGACGTTCAGGCCCTCGGCCTTGTAGTAGCCCTTGTCGATGGCGACGAAGTAGGGCGCGGCCGGTCCCTCGAATCGCCAGTCGAGCGCGAAGCGGATCGGCAGGTCCGCGGCATTCGAGATCGCCGAGGCAAGCAGGATGGATAGAAAGATCGCGAGGCGCATGGTCACTCTCCCTTCGTCGTTGTTCATTCCGCCTGCCCGCCTGGAGCGGTCCAGCGTGCGAGCACGGCTCGCTCCTCGTCGGTGAGGCCCGTGAGGTTCCCGGGCGGCATCGCCCGGGAGACCACTGCCTGCTGCCGGATCTGCGGCGCATACGCGCGCAGTTTCTCCGGAGTGTCGAGCGCGACGCCCTTGGGCGGCTCCGCGAGTCCCGCGAAGGTGGGCTTGGCGGCGTGGCAAGGCAGGCAGCGCGCGGCCACGACGGCCTGGACCTCCGCGAAGGCGACCGGCTTGGCGGGCGCGGCGTCCTTCGGCATCGCGATCCACACGGCGGCGAGCGCGGAGGCGACGCCTGCGGCCAGGAGCCAGGCCGGCGCGGCGCGCTTGTGACGGATGACGAACCACGTGCGAACGAGCGCGCCGGCGAGCGTCATCGCGATGAGCACGACCCAGTTCCAGCGGCTCGAGAACGTCATCGGGTAGTGCCCGGAGAGCATCGTGAAGAGCACGGGCAGCGTGAAATAGGTGTTGTGCACGCTCCGCTGCTTTCCCGCCGCGGCGTAGCGGGGGTCCGGCGCTCGTCCCTCGCGTTTGGCGCGCACGAGTTCCTTCTGTCCCGGGATGATCACGTGCGCGACGTTCGCGACCATGATCGTTCCGAGCATCGCCCCGAAGTGCAGGAACGCGCCGCGGCCGCTGAAGAGGTGCGTGAGCGCGTAGGCCGCCGGGCAGAGCAGGATGAAGATCGCGACGGCGAGCGCCCGGTCGTTCTTCCCGAGCGGCGAGCGGCAAAGTCCTTCGTACACGGCGAGGCCGACAACGAGCGTGCCGAGGCCCGCAGCAATCGCGGCGGGCTTCGAGAGCGCCATGACGGCGGCATCGATGAGATAGAGCTCGGCCGACCAGTAATAAAGCAGCGCGAGGAGCGCGAAGCCCGTGAAGAAGGTCCAGTACGCCTCCCACTTGAACCAGTGGAGCGTCGCCGGCAGCTTGCGCGGCGCGAGCTTGTACTTCACCACGTGGTAGAAGCCGCCGCCGTGGATGGCATCGAGCTTGCCGGCGAGGTCGGGATCGCTCGCGGCCTCCAGCTTGTCGTCGAGCCAGATGAAGTAGAACGAGGCGCCGATCCAGGCGATGCCCGTCACGACATGCGCCCAGCGCGCGGCGAGGCTCAGCCAGTCGACGAGGTATGCCGCCACGTCAGTTGAGCTTCGCGCCGGAGTCCTTCACCGGCTGGTACCACTCCTTCACCTGCGCGGCCACGAAGGCGGTGAAGTCCTCGGGGCTCATGTCGCGGCCCTGCACCCCAAGCTCGGCGAGGCGGCTCCTCACCGTGGCATCCGCGAGCGCTTTCTTCGTTGCCGCATGCAGGCGATCGACCACCGGCTTCGGCAGGCCGGCCGGGCCGGAGATGCCGAGGAAATTTTCCGCGACGAGCCGTTTCTCCCCGAGCTCGATCACGCTGGGGATGTCAGGGGCCATCGGCGCGCGCGCCGGCGACGTGACGGCGATGGCCCGCAGCTTGCCGTCCTTGATGAGCGGCACGTTCTGCGGCAGCGTATCGATCGCGAGCTGGAGCGCCCCGCCCAGCAGGTCGTTGTGCATGGGCGAGGAGCCTTTGTAGCCGATGTGCTCCATCTTGAGCCCGTGCTCCTTCTTCAGCGTCTCGCCGACGAGATGCCCGATCGAGCCGATGCCGCCGGA
>JAFAGU010000055.1 GCA_019237595.1 Betaproteobacteria bacterium
CAACATCAAGGATTGCTACGACGAGGCGGAGCTGCGCGGCATCAACCCGAACCTGCGCTTCCTGCAGGAAGTGGACAAGCGCACCGGCTACCGCACGAAGCAGCAGCTCGTCGCGCCGATCGCCGATGCGAGCTCGAGCGAGCTCATCGGCGTCATCCAGATCATCAACAACAAGGCGGGCGTGCCGTTCGGCTCGCTCACCGAGGAAGGCGTCGCCGAGCTCTCGGCCACGCTTGCGATCGCCTTCAAGCAGCGCCAGAAGCCGCAGGTCGTCAAGACCAAGTACGACTACCTCATCGCCGACGCGGTGCTCTCGGCGGGCGAGTTCGAGCTCGCCTCGCGCCAGGCGCGCAAGAAAGCGATCGACATCGAGCAGGTGCTCTCCGAGGAGTTCCAGGTCAAGACGGCCGCGATCGGCGCCGCGCTTTCCAAGTTCTTCGGCGTGCCCTACGACCCGTTCAAGTCGGACCGCATCAAGCCGATGGACCTGCTCAAGAACCTCAAGCGCGAGTTCGCCGAGGCGAACCAGTGGGTGCCGATCGACGATACGAAAGACGGCCTGGTGGTCCTCTGCATCGACCCGGAGCGGATCAAGTCCTCGCGCATCGCCGCAAACGTCTTCCCCAAGGCGAAGATCATCTACAAGGTCACGACGCAGAAGGACTTCAAGGAGACGCTGGACCACTTCTACGGGGGCGAGGCTGCCGGGCCGGTGGACACCGGCGACATCGGCGACATCCTCTCCGGCCTGGACGAGGAGGGCGCGCTCGACGCCGCCGCCGATGGCGGCCAGGACGACGTTTCCGCCGCGGCGGACAACGAGCTCGTCAAGCTCGTGAACAAGGTGATCATCGACGCCTACAACCAGGGCGCCTCGGACATCCACATCGAGCCCTATCCGGGCAAGGCGAAGACCGAGATCCGCTTCCGCAAGGACGGCTCGCTCGGGCCCTATATCGAGGTGCCGGCGAGCTACCGCAGCGCGCTTGCGGCGCGCCTGAAGATCATGTGCGACCTGGACATCTCGGAGAAGAGGAAGCCCCAGGACGGCAAGATCAAGTTCAAGAAATTCGGCCCGCTGGACATCGAGCTTCGCGTCGCCACGATCCCGACTGCCGGCGGCGTCGAGGACATCGTGATGCGGATTCTCGCCGCCGGCGAGCCGATCCCGCTCGAGAAGATGGGCTTTTCCGCGCGCAACCTCGAGCAGCTCCAAACGGCGGTCTCCAAGCCCTACGGCCTCTTCTTTGTCTGCGGCCCGACCGGCTCCGGGAAGACGACCACGCTGCACTCGGTGCTCAAGTACCTCAACACGCCCGACACCAAGATCTGGACCGCCGAGGATCCGGTCGAGATCACGCAAAAGGGCCTGCGGCAGGTCCAGGTGAACAAGAAGGCCGGCCTGGACTTCGCGGCCGTGATGAAGGCGTTCCTGCGCGCCGACCCGGACATCATCATGGTCGGCGAGATGCGCGACAAGGAGACGACCGGCACCGGCATCGAGGCCTCGCTCACGGGCCACCTCGTGTTCGCGACGCTGCACACGAACTCGGCGACGGAATCGATCATCCGCCTGCTCGACATGGGCATGGACCCGTTCAACTTCGCCGACGCCTTGCTCGGCATCCTGGCGCAGCGCCTCGCGAAGCGCATGTGCAGCTGCAAGCAGGCCTACACGCCGGACCCGGCGGAGCTCACAGCGTTCCTGCGCGAATACTGCGAGGAGCTCATGAACACGGCGCGCTTCAAGGCGGATCCCAAGGGCGCGATGGAGACCGTGTACAAGGATTGGGTCAAGCTCTACGGGAACGACAAGGGCCAGCTCAATTTCTACAAGCCCGTCGGCTGCGACAAGTGCGGCGGCTCCGGCTTCAAGGGACGCTGCGGCCTGCACGAGCTCCTCATCGCCACCGACAAGCTGAAGAAGCTGATCCAGGAGCACTCGCGGGTCGCCGAGATGCTCGCGCAATGCCTCGAGGACGGCATGCGCACGCTGAAGCAGGACGGCATGGAAAAGTGCCTCATGGGCGTGACCCACATCAAGGAAGTCCGAGCGGTCTGCATCAAGTAGCGCGAGGCCTGGACCCCGCATGACGAGCCTCGCCGACACCTCGAAGATCCAGCGCCCGGCGCAGGCGGCCGCGGCGGTCGACGCGGACCTCATGCAGCGCCTGGAGCAGCTGAATGCGATCGGCGCTTCGCTTTCCGCCGAGCGCGACCTCGACCGCCTGCTCGAATCGATCCTCGTCGCGGCGAAATCGATCACGCGCGCCGACGGCGGGACCCTGTACCGCGTCACCGAGGAGCGCACGCTGCGCTTCGAGATCGTGCGGACCACCTCGCTCAAGTACTACCTCG
>JAFAGU010000092.1 GCA_019237595.1 Betaproteobacteria bacterium
GCCCGCCTCGAGGAGCGGCACGTTCTCCGTGCTCCCCTTGGTGTTGCGGGTCTCGATCCGCAACCTCGGCTCCTGGGCGTTCACCATCTCTGAAAACGCGGCGCCGAAGACAGGGAACCCGCCGCCGGGCGTGGCGGTGCCGAGGACAAGGAGTTGCTGTGCGGAGGCAGTGCCCATAGGAAGGATCGCGAGGAGGAACAGTGGAATGGAAAGCCGCCGGAGGAAAACGCGCGCCATGCGGCTATCCTACGCTGCCATGGCGCCCGACGACATCCTGCAGCTCGAATTCGCCACGCTGCCCGAGCTCGTGCGCGAGGCGGCCGCGAGGCGGCCCGGCCATCCGGCGATCCTCGTCGAGGACCGCCGGCTCGACTACGCCGGGCTCGACTCGCTGATGGACCAAATCGCCGCGGGGCTCCAGCGCGAAGGCGTCGCGCCGCGCGACGTGGTTTCCGTCTGCGCCGGAACGTCGATCGAGTACGCGGCGCTCTTCCTCGGCGCGCTGCGCGCGGGCGCGACCGTTGCGCCGCTGCCGCCTTCCGCCACGCCCGAGCAGATCGACGCCATGCGGCGCGATTGCGCGCCCAAGGCGTTCTTCGACGACGCGAGGCTTGCGACGCTCGACGCGTGGCTTCCGCCGGCAGGAACGCAACCGGCTCCGGTCGCGATCCAGCCCGATTGGGCGTTCAACATCATTTATTCCTCAGGAACCACCGGCACGCCCAAAGGCATCGTCCATCCGCAGGCGATGCGATGGGTCCACATCCAGCGCGCCGCGCGCCTCGGCTATGGCCCGGACGCCGTCACGCTGCTTGCCACGCCGCTCTACTCGAACACGACCCTCGTGAGCTTCCTCCCCACGGTCGGGCTCGGCGGCACGGTCATCCTCATGCCGAAGTTCGACGCCCGACGCTATCTCGAGCTCGCGGAGCGGCACCGCGTGACGAACACCATGCTCGTCCCGGTGCAGTACCAGCGCATCATGGCGCTCCCGGATTTCGGACGCTACGATCTTTCGTCGTTTCGCACCAAGCGCTCGACGAGCGCGCCGCTCGGCGCGGCGCTCAAGGCGGACATCGTAAGGCGCTGGCCGGGGAAGCTCATCGACTCCTACGGCCTCACCGAGGGCGGCGCGACCTTCATGCTCGATTGCGGAGCGCATCCGGACAAGCTGCACACGGTCGGCGTGCCCGCGCCCGGGCACGAGGTGCGACTCCTCGACGACCAGGGCCGCGAGGTGGCGAAAGGCGAGGCGGGCGAGATCGTCGGCCGCTCGCCGGGAATGATGACCGGCTACCTGAACCAGCCCGCGCTCACCCGCGACATCGAGTGGCACGACGAGCTCGGCAAGCGGTTCCTGCGCACGGGCGACATCGGTCGTTTCGACGAGGACGGCTTCCTCGTCCTCGTCGATCGCAAGAAGGACATGATCATCTCCGGCGGCTTCAACATCTATCCGAGCGACATCGAGGCGGTGCTGCGCCAGCACCCCGGCATGGCCGAGGTTTCGGTGGTGGGCGTGCCCTCCGAAAAATGGGGCGAAACGCCGGTCGCCTTCGTCGTCCTCAAGAAAGATTCCACCGTGGAAAAGGCGGAGCTCCTCGAGTACGCCAATTCCCGGCTCGGGAAGACGCAGCGCCTGGCGGCGGTGGAGATCGTGGACGCGCTGCCTCGGAGCGCGATCGGCAAGGTGCTCAAGCGGGAGCTGCGCGCTTCGTTCCGGGGCAAGGGCCTCTAGCAGGTCACTCGACGTACAGCGGCGCCTTCGGGAGCGTCGAGGACTGCGCGAAGTCGTGGTTGATCCATAACCTCGCGCCGGTCCGCCTGAGGAACGCGTCCATGGCTTTCATCGATTCCACGCTCTGCTGCGGATCGAAGTTGAAGGAGGGCGCGCGCATCGCGTCCCAGTTCGCCTGGAGGTGGCACAGGTCGCCCGAGAGGAGCACGGGAGGTGACTTGGGGAGGCGCACGAAGAGCGACTGGTGGCCCGGCGTGTGGCCGGGGGTCGACTTGATGATCACCGATCCGTCGCCGAAGACGTCGTAGTCGCCGTTCAGCTTTACGGTCTTCGAGCCCTTCAGGTTCTCGAAGTTCGACGCCAGGAAGCCGTACTTCTGGGGCTCCGCCCCGAACACCGCGTCGTACTCCGGCTGCTGCATGTAGACGGTGGAGGCGCCGAAGAGGTTGGCGTTCCCGGAGTGGTCGCCGTGCGAATGCGACATCGCGAAGTGCTGGATCTCGCCCGGGGCGACGCCGATCTCCTTCAGCGATTCCGCAAGCGGCTTCTTCATGAACGCGGTGAGGATGCCGTTCGGCGCGGCGAGGCCGTTCGGCAGCGCCGCCAGGCGGTCCGGATTGCCGCTATCCCACAGCATCCAGCCTCTCGCGTGCTTGACCAGGTAGCAGTTGTCGCTGAACACCGCGGGCTTGCCCGCGTCGGCCGCCGTCGTCCAGCGCGAGAGGTCCTTGACGTGGTTCTCGCCGCAGTCGATGACATAAAGCCGCTCCACCGAGCCGGGCGCGCTCCCGATGCCGGCGCACGCCGCAACCAAAACGGCGAGCAGGCCGGCCGCGGCGAAGCGAATCACGAGCTGGGCTAGCCGAGCGTCGGCATGTTGAAGCCGCCGGCGGGCGTGTCCTGGTGCGGCCAGCGCGTCGTCACGACCTTGGTGCGCGTGTAGAACTTGACGCCCTCGACGCCGTGGACGTGCAGGTCTCCAAAGAGGGAATTCTTCCAGCCCCCGAACGAATAGAAAGCGACCGGCACCGGGATCGGCACGTTCACGCCGACCATGCCGACCTGGATCTCGTTCTCGAAGCGCCGCGCCGCGCC
>JAFAGU010000066.1 GCA_019237595.1 Betaproteobacteria bacterium
TTCCGAGAAGCTCGGGCGTGTCGCGCTCCGGATCGACCGTCACGAAGAGCACCTGCACACGGCTCGCGTCAGGCCCGAGCCGCTTCAGCTGGTTGGCGATGTCCACCATCGTGGTGGGGCACACGTCCGGGCATTGGGTGAAGCCGAAGAAGAGCACGACGGCCTCGCCGCGGAAATCCTCGAGCGTCCTAAGCTTTCCGTACTGGTCGACGAGCTCGAGGGTCTTCCCGTAGTCCGCGCCGGTGATGTCCGTGCTCTTGAACTTCGGGCCGTTGTCGCACGCCGCGAGCGCGGCGAGCAGGCTACAGATAATGATCGACGAGAAGCGCGGCAAAAAGGAGCGCCAGGTAGGCGATGGAGTAGCGAAAGGCTTTTTGCGCGATCGCATCCGTGTACGCGGCGTGGATACGCCATGCGTACGCCAGGAACACAGACCCGAGGACGACCGCCGCGGCGAGATACGCCGCCCCGCTCATGCCGGCGGCGTAAGGCATGAGGCTCGCGGCAAAGAGAATCAGCGTGTAGAGCAGGACCTGCAGCCGCGTATACGGCTTGCCGTGCGTCACGGGCAGCATGGGAACGCCGGCCTTGGTGTAGTCCTGCGTCCGGTAGAGCGCGAGCGCCCAGAAGTGCGGCGGCGTCCAGGCGAAGATGATGAGGAAGAGCAGCATCGCCTCGACGCTCACTTGGCCCGTGACGGCCGCCCAGCCGAGGACCGGCGGCATCGCACCCGAGGCGCCACCGATCACGATGTTTTGCGGCGTGGCCGGCTTCAGGAGCACGGTATAGACGACGGCGTAGCCGACGAACGTTCCCGCCGTGAGGAACATCGTGAGCGGGTTCACGAAGCGATAGAGGATCCACAAGCCCAGGCCGCCGAGGACGGCCGCGAAGACAAGGACCTCGGCGACGCCGAGCTCCCCGCGCGCGAGCGGCCGCCACCGGGTGCGCTGCATGCGCGAGTCGATCCGTGCCTCGACGAGGCAATTGATGGCGGCGGCAGCACCGGCGACGAGCCAGACGCCGGCGAGCGCCGCTGCCAGAAGCGCAGGCGGAACCATTGCGGGAGTGGCGAGGAACATGCCGATCGCGGCCGTGAACACGATCAGCGAGACCACGCGCGGCTTCGTCAGCGAATAGAAGGCGCGCACGCGCTGCGCAAAGCCGGGAACGAGTACCTGGGCGGTCACTGCGGGAAAGACAAGCGCTTGAAGGCGAAGAAGTTTAGCACGACGAGGGCCGCGAGCAGGAGCGCCGCTCCCGCGTTGTGGGCGGCCGCGAGCGCAAGCGGAAGCTGGAGCAGCACGTTGCCGATGCCGAGGCCCAACTGCAGCAGGGCGAGCGCGGCGACAAGAATCCCCGCCGGCGCGAGGCTTGGCGTCCGCCATGCGCGCGCCGAGGCTCCAAGGGCTGCGCCCACCGCCACCATGGCAAACATCCGGTGAGTCCAATGGATGGCCACCAGTGCCTCGAGCGGAAGCAGTTCGCCTTCGCGCGTGCGGCCGAGGTCGCGGAAGACGTGGAAGGCGTTCGCGAAATCCATGGGCGGCAAGGCATGGCCCAGGCAGCCGGGGAGATCGGGGCAGGCGAGCGCAGCGTAGTTCGCGCTGACCCACCCGCCCAGCGCAATCTGGATCGCGAGGACGACGAGCGCCGATGCTGCAGCTGCCCTGATCCGGCTCGCCGCCGGATTCGCCGGGAACGCGACCTGCCGCAGCGAGAGCAGCACGAGCAGCGCGAAGGTCGCCATGCCGCCCAGGAGGTGGAGCGTCACGATGGCCGGCTTGAGCAGCATCGTCACCGTCCACATGCCGAGCGTGGCCTGCAGGACGACCAGCACGGCGAGCGCGCTCGCGTGGAACCTGAAGCGGCGTGCAGCCCACGAAACGCCGGCGATCACGAAAATGAGCGCGCCGAGGGCGCCGGCGAGGTACCGATGACCCATCTCCTTCCAGGCGCGCTCTAGCGCGCCGGCATGCCCGAGCGCCGAATGCGAGGCTTGCGGGAGCGGCTTTCCGTAGCAGAGCGGCCAATCGGGGCATCCAAGCCCGGCGTCCGAGAGCCTCACATACGCGCCCACCACTACCACGATGAACGCCAGTAGCGCAGCCGCTGGCACGAGTGCGCGCAGCAGGCGCTCGGCGCGCGCGCTCATCCGAACCTCGAGTACTTGAGGAGCCGCTGGAGGTCCTTGATCATCTTCGCCGGGTCGGGCTCGGCGGGCCAGCGCATCATCACGTTGCCGAGGGGATCCACGAGGTAGATGTGCTCCTCGACCACGCCCGGGAAGCGCTCCCGGAAAGCCGGGGAGGCTTGCGCCAATCGCTCGCCGTCCGTGGCAGCGACGAGCGCCGCCTTCGGCGCTCCCGGCGCCGTGAGCACCCAGAGCCGCTCGATGCGCTCCATTTCCTGACCTTGTGCGCGGCGCACCTGGCGAACCACGTAGAGCTTTCGCTCGCACGGCGCGTCGCAGGCCGGGGCATCGAAGGTCACGAGGACCCACTTTCCCTTGAAGGCGTCCATCGGCGCTCCTGCCAGCGGGCGCGGCTCGATCAGCTCGCCGTAGTTCGCCGTCGGCCCCGCGGTCCAGTGGAGCGCATAAGCGAGCCACCCGAGCACGGCCGGAGCAGCGCAGACGAGCGCGATGAGGACGAGCTGGTTGCGCGCGAGCTTCAACCGCGGCGGAAGAAGAAGGCGACGCCCAGCACGGCCGCGAGCGCCGCGAGCGAATACCACTGCAGCGCGTAGCTCTCGTGCATGGCGACGCCGACGTCGGGCCGCGGCCAGTCGCGCACGAGCCCGTCGTGCAGGTCGCTCAGCTGCTCGAGCACGATCGCCTTCGCCGCGAAGCCCGTCTCGGCGACGAACTTCTCCACCTCCACGTTCTGGCGCACGGGGCCGGGGCCCGGCCGGCCGAGCTCGAACGCGTGCGGAAAGCGCGGGATGGCGAGCGCCTCGATGCGCAACTCGCCTGCGGCCGTGGGGAATTCGGGCAGGACGTCCCGGCTCGGCCCGGCGGGCAGCCAGCCGCGGTCCACCAATACGTGCACGTCGGATCCGGCGAGGCGGAAGGGCGTGACGACCTCGTAGCCCGGCCGCCCTTCGCGCAGCTTGTTGTCGAGGAGCAGGGTTTGGGCCGCAACATAGCTGCCGCGCGCGGCGACGCGACGGTACGCAACGGAAGAAGCATCCGTGCCGGCTTCGAGCGGGATGGGAGGCGACGCGAGCGCCGCATCGATCTCGCGCGCAAGCTCTCGCTTCTGTCGCGCTCGCGCCTCCTGCCACTGGGCAAGGGCAATGCACGCTGCGCAGGCGCAGGCCGCGAGCAGGACGATCCAGAGCCGCGGCCGGAAAGCGTATCCTGCGGGCATGCGCTACGTCGTGATCGCCTTGCTGGCGATGATCCTGGCGAGCCTCGCTTCGGCGCTGTACTTCATGATGAAACGCCGAGACGAGCCAAGGAAGATGGCGAAGGCCCTCGCCGTTCGCGTGGGCCTTTCGGTATTCCTCTTCCTGCTGCTGATGGTCGGCTGGATGCTCGGGTTCTGGCAGCCCCACGCGCTCTGAGCCGCGAGCGGGGCTCGGAAGGCCGCCGCTCGATCAGAGCCAGTAAACGAAGATGAAGAGGCCCAGCCACACCACGTCGACGAAGTGCCAGTACCACGCGACGCCCTCGAAGGCGAAGTGGTGATCGGGCTTGAAATGCCCCTTCAGGCAGCGGAACCAGATCACGGTCAGCATGATCGCGCCGACGGTCACGTGGAAGCCGTGGAAGCCGGTGAGCATGAAGAAAGTCGAGCCGTAGGCGCCGGTGCTCAGCTTGAGGTTGAGCTCGGTGTAGGCGTGGTGATACTCCGTCGCCTGGCAGACGAGGAAGGCGACGCCCAGGAGGATGGTCGCGCCGAGCCATAGAAGGAGCTTCTGGCGATTGTTGGCGATGAGGTTCCAGTGCGCGAAGGTGACGGTCACGCCGGAGCTGAGGAGCAGCAGTGTGTTCACCGCCGGAAGCCCCCAGGCTCCCATGGCGCTGAAGGCTTCCGTGAAGCCCGGCCCGGCGGAGGGCCAGTGCGCCGAGAAGCCCGGCCACGCGTAGGCCTGGCTCTCGAGGCCGCCCAGGTCGGGGACGGAATACTGCCGCACCCAGAAGAGCGCACCGAAGAACGCGCCGAAGAACATGACCTCCGAGAAGATGAAGAAGCTCATGCCCCAGCGGAAGGACACGTCTTCCCAGCGCCCGTACTTGCCGCCTTCGGACTCGCGGATCACGTCGCCGAACCAGCGCACCATCATGTAGAGGAGCAGCATGAACCCCGCGGCGATGCCGACCCAGCCGCCCTTGGCGCTGTTGAAGACGAACACCGCGCCCAGCGCCATGAGGAAGAGCGACGTGGAGCCGAGGATCGGCCACGGCATGGGCTGCGGCACCGCGTAGTGCTGCTGCCGGGCCGCCGGGGTGGTGGATGCGCTGTGCGCCATGTGGTTTCTCCCTGCTTCCTATCTTGTAATGAAGCCCACGATCGTGCGGAGCGTGAGCACGAACAGCACGACGAGGATGACCGCGAGCGCGATCACGTGTGCCGGCTTCACCCGCGCCGATTCGTGGGCCGACTTCCTGCGGATGCCCACGAAGCCCCAGAGCACGGTCTTCACGGTGTCGAGAAACGACGCTTCCTTCATGACCGCCTCCATCAGCTGCGGTCCCCCGCCGCCGCGGCGCTGCGGCCCTCGACCTCGAAGAAGGTGTACGAGAGCGCGATGCTGTTCACGTCCCTGGGCAATTTCGGATCGATGACGAAGACGACCGGCAGGCGGCGCGTCTCGCCCGGCTGGAGCGTCTGCTGCGTGAAGCAGAAGCACTCGAACTTCCTGAAGTATTCGCCGGCGAGCTGCGGGCCGTAGCTCGCGATTGCCTGGCCGGTGATCGGTACGCCGCGCGTATTCGTCACCTCGTACTCGACGGTGGCGACCTCGCCGGGGTGCACCGCGACGTGCTTGACGAGCGGGCGAAACGACCACGGCAGCTTGTGCGTGTTGGAATCGAGCTCGACGGTCACCGTGCGCCCGAGGTCGACCTGGGTGTTTGCCGGGCGCTCGGCGCGGCTCTCGATGTTGCGCACGTCCCACGCGGCGCAGATCTGATAGTAGAACGGCACGAGCGCGTAGCCGAAGCCGAACATGCCCGCCGCGATGAGCGCGAAGCGCAGGAACGTGCGACGGTTCTGCCGCTCGAGGCTCATCGCATGAGCCAGTACTTGGCGATGATGCCGAAGAAGAACGCCGCGGCGATGGTGGCCAGCACCAGGGCCGTCTTCGCGTTCTTGCTCATGGTCTCGGCCACGCTACTTGACGACGGGCTGCGTCTCGAAGGAATGGTAGGGCGCCGGCGTGGGGAGGTGCGTCCACTCGAGCGAATCGGCGCCTTCCCAGGGCTTCTGCGGCGCGGGCTCGCCGCTCCGGATGCACTTGAGCACGATGTAGAGGAAGAGCAGCTGCGTGAGGCCGAAGCCGAACGCGCCGATCGATGAGATCTTGTTCCACGTCTCGAACATGAGCGGGTAGTCCGGGATGCGCCGCGGCATGCCGGCCATGCCGAGGAAGTGCTGCACGAAGAAGATCATGTTGAAGAAGATGAGCGTCAGCCAGAAATGGACCTGGCCGAGCTTCTCGTCGTACATCTTTCCGGTCCACTTCGGGAGCCAGAAGTACACGCCCGCGAAGGCCGAGAAGAGCGCCCCCGCCACCATGACGTAGTGGAAATGCGCGACCACGTAGTAGGTGTCGTGGAGCTGGATGTCCACCGGGACGAGGCTCAGCACGAGGCCCGTGAAGCCGCCCAGCGTGAAGAGGAACAGGAAGCCGAGCGCGAAGAGCATCGGCGTCTCGAAGGTGAGCGAACCCTTCCACATCGTGGCGACCCAGTTGAACACCTTCACGCCCGTGGGGACGGCGATGAGCGTCGTCGCGTACATGAAGAAGAGCTGGCCGGTGACGGGCATGCCCACCGTATACATATGGTGGGCCCAGACGATGAAGGAGAGGATCGCGATCGCGGAAGTCGCATACACCATGGAGGCGTAGCCGAAGAGCGGCTTCCTCGAGAACGCCGGGATCACCTGCGAGATCACGCCGAAGGCGGGCAGCGCGATGATGTAGACCTCGGGGTGGCCGAAGAACCAGAAGATGTGCTGGTAGAGCACCGGGTCGCCGCCGCCGGCCGCGTTGAAGAAGGTGGTGCCGAAATGGCGGTCGGTGAGCGTCATGGTGACCGCGCCCGCGAGGACCGGCATCGCCGCCACGAGGAGGTAAGCGGTGATGAGCCACGTCCAGCAGAAAAGGGGCATCTTCATGAGCGTCATGCCCGGCGCGCGCATGTTGAGGATCGTGGTGATGATGTTGATCGACCCGAGGATCGAGCTCATGCCGAGGATGTGCACGGCGAAGATCGTCAGGTCCATGCCGATCCCCATCTGCACGGTGAGCGGCGCATAGAGCGTCCAGCCCACGCCGGGGGCGCCGCCGGGCGTGAAGAACGACAGGATGAGGAGCGTGCCCGCGAAGGGCAGCAGCCAGAACGACCAGTTGTTGAGGCGCGCGAAGGCCATGTCGGGCGCGCCGATCATCATCGGGATCTGCCAGTTCGCGAAGCCGACGAACGCCGGCATGATCGCGCCGAACACCATGATGAGGCCGTGCATGGTAATGAACTGGTTGAACTGGTCCGGATTGAAGAACTGCATCCCCGGCGAGAAGAGCTCGAGGCGAATGGCGAGCGCCATCACACCGCCCACCATGAACATCATGAAGCTGAACCAGAGGTACATCGTGCCGATGTCCTTGTGGTTCGTCGTGGTGATCCAGCGCATGACGCCGCTGTAGCCGCCATGGTGGTCATGATGGTCATGCCCGCCGTGGGCGTGGTCGTGGTCGTGGCTGTCGACGACAGAGCTCATGGTGGTTCCTTATTTCCTTCTTGCCTTGACTTCCGCAGGCTGCACGATGCCCGCCTTGTTGCTCCAGGAATTGCGCTCGTAGGTGACCACGGCGGCGATGTCGGTGTCGTTCAGTTGCTTGCCGAAAGCCGCCATCGCGGTGTTGGGCCGGCCGTTGAGCACGGTGTCGATGTGCCCCTCCTTCGGGCCGGTGGCCGTCTTGCTGCCGTCGAGCGGCGGGAACGCCGGGGGCGTGCCCTTGCCATTCGCCTGGTGGCAGGCGACGCAGTTCGCCGCGTAGACCTTCTCGCCGCGCGCCTTGAGCTCGTCCAGGCCCCAGGTCTTGCTCGGGTCGTCCTGCTGCGCGGCCATTTCCTTCTGCTTCTGCGCCACCCACTTGCTGTACTCGTCCTGCGACACGACATGCACGACGATCGGCATGAAGCCGTGCTCCTTGCCGCAGAGCTCGACGCACTGGCTGCGGAAGGTGCCGGTGACCTCCGGCCGGAACCACAGGTCGCGGATGAAGCCCGGGATCGCGTCCTGCTTCGCGCCGAAGGAGGGCACCCACCACGAATGCACGACGTCCGCCGCCGTGGTGAGGATCCGGATCTTCTTGTTTACCGGCACGACGAGCTCGTTGTCGACCTCGAGCAGGTAGTTCTCCCCCTTGGGCGCATCGCCCTCGATCTGCTCGCGCGGCGTGGTGAGCATGGAGACGAAGCTGATGCCCTCCCCTTCTCCCTTCACGTAGTCGTAGGCCCACTTCCACTGGATGCCGGTCACCTTGACGGTGATGTCCGGCGAGGAAGTGTCCTTCTGCGCGATCACGACCTTGGTGGCCGGGAAGGCAATGATGATCAGGATGATTGCCGGGATGACCGTCCAGAGGAGCTCGACGGTGGTGTTCTCGTGGAACTGCGCCGCCTTGTGGCCGACCGACTTCCGATGCGCCCAGCAGGCGTAGAACATGAACGCGAACACGCCCACGAAGATGATGATGATCAGCCACATCACGTACTGGTGCAGCGTGTCGATGTCGCGCGCGAGCTGCGATCCGGGCTCGCGGAAGTACCAGGCGATCGCGTGCGCCTGCGCGGAGGCCGCGAGCGCGCCGAGCGTGGCAAGCAGTGAGATGACGCGCTTCAAGGTGGCCCTCATGTTCTGCGTTCCCCGATCCGGACAGTCTCTAGTTCTTTTCCCACGCGGCGCAGGTGCGCCACGAACGCCGCGGCCAGCGCCGCCACTTCGAGCCCCGCGAACGGCAGGACGAGCCATGCGCCGACGAGCGCGAAGCCGATGCCGATTGCGAGTGTGACGACGGCCAGCGCCGAGAACGCGCCCAACATTCCTGCCGGAGAAATCGAGCAGCTATGCGCGCGCGCCACGGAGTGCCGAAAGTATCACAGATCAACGATCTACCTCAACAAAGGCGGCGCTCAGCGAGCGCGCGGCGAGCGAAACTGGACGACCTCTCTCCCGTCGGCAAGCTTGCGCGGCGCGCCGCGCCAGGCGTGGCCGTACACCACTTCGAAGGTTGCGCGCGGCGGCAGGCTGGACATGACCTGGGTCAAGAAACGCCTGCCCGCGAGCCCGCGCGGGCGGTCGCGGCGCGCATTCGTTTGCCCGCTCGCGCGAAGGTCTTCGAGCAGCGCGCGCGAGTCCGGGTACGTGAACGTAAGCACCTCCATCTCCATCACCGGAGCGGCGAAGCCGGCGGCGACGAGCAGGTCCCCGAGATCGTGCATGTCGGCGAACGCGTGCACGCGCGCGGCGCCCGCCGCCTCTCGCAGCTCCTTCAGCGTATCGGGCCCGAGGGTCGCGAACATGAGCAGCCCTTCGGGAGCCAACACGCGTGCGAATTCGCCGATGACGCTCGCCGCTTCGGCCCAGTGCAGCGCCATGTTCGACCATATGAAGTCAACGCTCGCCGCCGCAAAGGGCAGGCGAGCGAAATCGGCGCACACGAACGCGCGCTTGTCGAAGAAGCGCCTCCGCGAGCGCTGGAGCATGGGGAGCGAGAAGTCCGCGGCGATGACCTGCGCGCGCGGATAGCGCTTCGAGAGGCCGGCGGCGTCGCGGCCGAGGCCGCTCCCGGCGTCCACGATGCGCCGCGGCGCGATCTTCAGGTAGTCCAGGCGCTCGAGCATGCGCTCGCCCACCTCGGCTTCCAGTCGCGAAGCGCCGGCGTAGCTCGACGCTGCGCGCCCGAATCGCCTGCGCGCCGCGCGGCTATCGACGGCGGGGAAGCGCTCGCTCAATCGCCGCCGCGACCTCGAGCAGGCGCCGGTCGCGGGCCGCCGGTGCGCACACCATGAGACCGACCGGCGCGCCGCCCGGCTCGTGGCAGGGAACGGACACCGCGCAGCCGTCGAGGAAGTTCACGAGGCCGTGGTTGCGCAGCAGCCGCGCGTTCCAGCGGAAATACGCCTCGTCGCTCTCGCTCGCTTCGGCGATCGTCGGCGCCACGCAAGGCGCGCTCGGCATCAGGAACGCGTCGAATCCCTGCATCGCCGCCTCGACCTCGGCCTGATACGCCTTCCTCAGGAAACCCAACGCGACATAGTCGGCGCCGCTCAAGTCCTTGCCCAGGAGGACGCGCTTGCCGACACGAGGATCGAATTCCTCCAGCCGCGAAAGGCGCTCGCGATGGATGTAGTAGGCCTCTGCTCCCGCGAAGCCGCCGCCCTTGAAATATTCCGCTTGCCGGTCGAAGGCCGGCATGGCGACTTCCGCTAAAGAGGCGCCTTTCGCGCCGATCGCGGTGAGTGCACGATCGAAGGCATCCGCGACGTCGCGATCGAGCTCCGCGATCGCCGACGAGCGCGGCAGCAGGAAGCGCAGGCCCTTGAGCTCGACCGCCCGGAGCGAGCCGTCGCCTTCTCCGCTCAGCACCGCGTCGTAGGCGGCGCAGCACTCGACGCTGTTTGCAAGCGGCCCCACCGAGTCGAGCTCGAAAGACAGCGGAAACGCGCCTTCGCGCGACACCCGCCGTTGCGTCGGCTTGAAGCCCACGACGCCGCAAAGCGCAGAAGGCCCGCGGATGGACCCGCGCGTATCGGAGCCGAGCGCCATCACGCACATGCCATCGGCTTGCGCAACCGCCGCGCCTGAAGACGAGCCGCCCGGAACGCGCCCCTGCTTGCGATCCCAAGGATTCCTGGGCGTTCCGTAGTGGGGATTGAGCCCGACGCCGCCGAATGCGAACTCCACCATGTTCGTGCGGCCGACGAATACCGCCCCGGCAGCGCGCAGCCGCGCGACCGCGACCGCATCCTGCGTCGCCTTTTGTGCGTACAGCTTGGAGCCCGCGCGGGTAATATCGCCGGCGACGTCGAACAAATCCTTCAGCGACACCGGCAGGCCGTCGACGAGCGAACGCCGCGCGCCTCGCTTCCTGAGGGCGTCTGCGTGGTCCGCATCGGCGCGCGCCGCGTCTGCGTAGACCTTCAGGAAGGCGCGCCCGCCCTCGCCGGCGGGGTCGGCAATGCGCGCGAGCGCCTGCTCGACGAGCTCCCGGCTCGAGGTCCGCCCTGTCTCCAGATCGCGCGCAAGCTGCGTTACAGTCCACATGGCGGCAAGATAGCATGCTGAAAACCCTGCAAGCGCTCTTCGCCGGAAGCTGCTTCCTGTGCCGTGGCGCGGCGAGCGCCGTGCTCTGCGAAGCTTGCACGTCCGACCTGCCCCGCCTTCCCGCGCCCCGCTGCCCGCGCTGCGCGCTCCCTTCGCCGCTCGGCGCCGTCTGCGGCCGCTGCCTCGCGAGGCCTCCGGCCTACGACGCGACCCACGCGGCGCTCGCCTACGAATTCCCCGCCGACGCGCTCATCCATTCGCTCAAGTTCCGCGGCGAGCTTGCGCTGGCGCCATTGCTGGGCGCGCTCCTCGACGAGGCGATCGTGAGCGAGCCGGTCACGCACGTCGCGGCCGTGCCGCTTTCGGAACGCCGCCTGCGCGAGCGTGGATTCAACCAGTCGCTGGAGATCGCGCGACCGATGGTGCGCGCCACGGGCCGGCGCCTCGCGCTCGATCTCCTCGCGCGCAGGCGCGACACGCCGGCGCAATTCGACCTTCCATGGGCCGAGCGCCAGAAGAACGTCCGCGACGCCTTTGAAGTCGCTGGCAACGTCGCCGGCGCCGCCGTCGCCGTGGTCGACGACGTCATGACGACCGGCGCGACGCTCGACGAGATCGCTCGAGCCTTGAAGGCTGCCGGTGCAGCTCGCGTCGTGAACTGGGTGGTGGCGCGGACCCTGCCACCGCAGTAGAGTCGGCGGCGGCGCCCGCCGTGTTCGACGTCGTCCTCTACCAGCCCGAGATTCCGCCCAACACGGGCAACGTCATCCGCCTGTGCGCCAACACGGGTTGCCGGCTGCACCTCGTCGAGCCGCTCGGCTATTCGCTCGAGGACAAGCAGCTCAAGCGCGCGGGGCTCGA
>JAFAGU010000167.1 GCA_019237595.1 Betaproteobacteria bacterium
AGTGCGCCGGCAGCAGCGAAAGCGAGGAACCGGCGGCGATTCATGGTTTCTGCGCGGCGAAGAACGCGGCCATGCGCTCGACCTCGCCCGCGGAATAGCCGCGCGCCAGCTGCTGCATCACCGTGGCCGGGCGCTTTCCATCGCGGAATGCCTGCATGGCAGCGACGATGTCTGCAGCGCGCCGCCCGGCTAGCGACCCCGGCTCCGGCGTCGAGCTGCGACCTTCGGTGCCATGGCAGGAGGCGCAGGTGGCCGCAAGCAAGCGCGCCGTGCCGGCCGTTTCCTGCGCGTGCGCGGACAGGGCGCTGGCGAGGAGCAGTGCCGTCGAAAGCGGGCGAAGCATGCGGGCCTCCATGAAAAAAGGCCGCCCGCGGGCGGCCTTTCCTGCGGCGAGCCTCCGCCTAGACGACGGCGGCCGCTTCCTCCTCGAACTTGAGGACGATCTTCTCGGCGTCGCCGAGGTCGATCGTGACCTTGCCGCCGTGCTGCAGCTTGCCGAAGAGCAGCTCGTCGGCAAGCGCCCGCCGGATCGTGTCCTGGATGAGCCGCGCCATGGGTCGCGCGCCCATGAGCGGGTCGAAGCCCTTCTTCGCAAGATGCTCCTTCAGCGCCTGCGTGAAGCTCGCCTCGACCTTCTTCTCGGCGAGCTGCTCGTCGAGCTGCATGAGGAACTTCTCGACCACGCGCATGATGATGTCGTGGTCGAGCGCGCGGAAGGAGATGATCGCGTCGAGCCTGTTGCGGAACTCCGGCGTGAACATGCGCTTGATCGCCTCCATCTCGTCGCCGATGGCCTTGTTGGCGGCGAAGCCCATCGTGTTGCGGGCGAGCGATTCCGCGCCCGCGTTCGTCGTCATGACGATCACGACGTTTCGGAAGTCGGCCTTGCGCCCGTTGTTGTCGGTGAGGGTCCCGTGGTCCATCACCTGCAGGAGGATGTTGAAGATGGCGGGGTGGGCCTTCTCGATCTCGTCGAGGAGGAGCACGGAGTAGGGCTTCTTGGTGATCGCTTCCGTCAGCAGGCCGCCCTGCTCGAAGCCGACGTATCCCGGCGGCGCGCCGATGAGGCGCGAGACCGCGTGGCGCTCCATGTACTCGGACATGTCGAACCGGATGAGCTCGATGCCCATGCAGTAAGCAAGCTGCCGCGCGACCTCTGTCTTGCCGACGCCCGTGGGCCCGGAGAAGAGGAAGCTGCCAATCGGCTTCTGCGGGTTGCCCAGGCCCGAGCGCGCCATCTTGATGGCGGCCGCGAGCGCGTCGATCGCCGCGTCCTGGCCGAACACGACCGCTTTCAAATCCCTGTCCAGATTGGCGAGCGCGCTCCGGTCGTCCGTGGAAACACTGCGCGGGGGGATGCGGGCGATCTTGGCAATGATCTCCTCGATCTCGGGCTTGCCGATGATTTTCTTCTGCTTAGCCTTGGGCGCGATGCGCTGGGCGGCGCCGGCCTCGTCGATCACGTCGATCGCCTTGTCGGGGAGGTGCCGGTCGTTGATGTAGCGCGCGGAGAGCTCGGCGGCGGTGGTGAGCGCGTTGGCCGTGTACTTCACGCTGTGGTGCGCCTCGAAGCGCGACTTGAGGCCCTTGAGGATCTCGACGGTCTCGTCGACCGAGGGCTCGATGACGTCGATCTTCTGGAAGCGCCGGGAAAGCGCGTGGTCCTTCTCGAACACGCCGCGGTACTCGTTGTAGGTCGTCGCGCCGATGCACTTGAGCTGGCCGGTGGAGAGCACGGGCTTGAGGAGGTTCGAGGCGTCGAGCGTCCCGCCCGAGGCGGCGCCTGCGCCGATAACCGTGTGGATCTCGTCGATGAAGAGGATCGCGTTCGGGTTGTCGACGAGCTGCTTCAGCACGGCCTTCAGGCGCTGCTCGAAGTCGCCGCGGTACTTCGTGCCGGCGAGGAGCGCCCCCATGTCGAGCGCGTAAACGGTGCACTTGGCGAGCAGGTCGGGAACGCTCCCCTCCACGATGCGGCGAGCGAGCCCCTCTGCGATGGCCGTCTTCCCCACGCCGGCCTCGCCCACGAGGAGCGGGTTGTTCTTGCGGCGCCGGCAGAGCGTCTGCACGACGCGCTCGAGCTCCTTGTCGCGGCCGATGAGCGGGTCGATCTTTCCGGCGAGCGCGAGCGCGTTCAGGTTCTGCGTGTAGTTGTCGAGCGGGCTGTTCGAGCTCTCCGCCTGGCCCTCCTGCTCGGCCTCCTGCTCCGACTTGCCCTGCGCGGCGGCCGGCGTCTTGGTGATGCCGTGCGAGATGTAGTTCACGACGTCCAGCCGCGCGATGCCCTGCTGCTGCAGGAAGTACACGGCGTGGGAATCCTTCTCGCCGAAAATGGCGACGAGGACGTTCGCCCCCGTGACCTCCTTCTTGCCGGAGGACTGGACGTGCAGGATCGCGCGCTGGATGACGCGCTGGAAGCCCAGCGTCGGCTGGGTATCGACCTCGCGGTCGGCCGCGATGCGGGGCGTCTGCTCGGTGATGTGCTGCGTCAGGTTCTTGCGCAGCTCGTCCATGTTGGCGCCGCAGGCGCGCAGGACCTCGGCCGCCGTGGGGTTGTCGAGGAGCGCGAGCAGCAGGTGTTCCACGGTGATGAACTCGTGGCGCTTCTGCCGCGCCTCGACGAACGCCATGTGAAGACTGACCTCAAGCTCCTGCGCAATCATCTCGTTCCTTGCCTTTCGTGTTCCCCGCCCATCAATTTCCGTACCGTCAGGTCTCTTCCATGACGCACTGTAGCGGATGTTGGTGCTTCCTGGAGTATGCCGCGACTTGCTCCACTTTGGTGTACGCGACATCCCGCGGATAGACCCCGCAGACGCCGATGCCTTCCCGGTGCACCTTCAGCATGATCTGCGTCGCCCGCTCGCGGGTCATGGCGAAGAACTTCTGCAAGACCACCACGACGAACTCCATGGGCGTGTAGTCGTCGTTGAGCAGCATGACCTTGAACATCGGGGGAGGCTTCAGCTTGCTGCGCTGTGCCTCGAGAAGGGTGTCGTCCTTGAACTGCGCCATGCCGCCTTGTCACACGCCTCCCGGGCCCCTGTCGGTGGGACATGCACTCGCGCCGCCCGTTCCCGCTTCGTGCGGCGGGTGCCGCTTGGCCGACCTTGACCCGGAAGCGCCCATTTGCCTCGGGCTATCCTAATCAATCGGGGGGGTGGGTGCAATGCGCCGGCGGGCCTCCGCCGGCCGGCGAAAACGTGGTTTTTCACGGCCTTGCGCGCGGGACCGCAGGCTTTTTCCGGCGGACTGACGGCCCTTGACGACACCTGCCTCTGCGCGTAAAAGGCAGCCTGTGTTTGGATTCAGGCTGTCTGTTTCGCCATCAGTTGAGTGCTGAAGGGGCGGCGGGGCTGGGGACTTCCAGGCATGGCTCGGGTCGATACGCCCGGTAGCTCAATCAACGAAAAGTCAGGGAGAGCAGATGGCAACAGGCACCGTGAAGTGGTTCAACGACGCGAAAGGCTACGGCTTCATCACGCCGGACGACGGCAGCGAAGACCTTTTCGCGCATTTTTCGGCGATCAACATGTCGGGCTTCAAGACCCTGAAAGAGGGCCAGAAGGTGAGCTTCGACGTCGTGCAGGGGCCCAAGGGCAAGCAGGCCTCCAACATCCAGAAGAGCGGCTGAACGCCACCGCCTAGAAAATCAAAAGGCCGCCCGCGGGCGGCCTTTTTTGTTGGTTCCCGGGCGGCTACATCCGCTCGATCAGAGCCTGGCCGAAGCCCGAGCAGGAAACCTGCTTCGCGCCTTCCATGAGCCGGGCAAAGTCGTAAGTGACGATCTTCGCCTGAATCGCCTTCTCGATGGAGCGGATGATCGCGTCGGCCGCCTGCGTCCAGCCCATATGGCGGAGCATCATCTCTGCCGAGAGGATCTCGGATCCGGGATTCACGTAGTCCTTGCCGGCGTACTTCGGCGCCGTGCCGTGCGTGGCTTCGAACATGGCGACCGTGTCGCTCAGGTTGGCGCCGGGCGCGATGCCGATCCCGCCCACTTCGGCTGCGAGCGCATCCGAAAGGTAGTCGCCGTTGAGGTTCGTCGTGGCAAGCACGTCGTACTCCGCCGGACGCAGCAGGATCTGCTGCAGCATGGCGTCGGTGATGACGTCCTTCACGACGATGTCGGGCCCGCCCTTCGGATTTTTGAAGCTGTGCCAGGGTCCGCCGTCGACAGGCTTCGCGCCGAATTCGCGCACCGCGAGCTGGTAGCCCCAGTCGCGGAACCCCCCCTCGGTGAACTTCTGGATGTTGCCCTTGTGCACGAGCGTCACGGACTTGCGCTTGTTGTCGATGGCGTACTGGTAGGCGCGCCGGATGAGCCGCTCCGAGCCCTCGATCGATACCGGCTTGATGCCGATTGCCGAGCTCTCCGGGAAGCGGATCTTCTTCACCTTCATTTCCTTGATCAGGAACTCGACGATCTTCTTCGCCTCGGCCGACTTCGCGGGCCACTCGATGCCGGCGTAGATGTCCTCCGCGTTCTCGCGGAAAATCACCATGTCGACGTCCTCGGGCTTCTTGAGCGGCGAGGGCACGCCGGTGAACCAGCGCACCGGCCGCAGGCAGACGTAGAGGTCGAGCTCCTGGCGCAGCGCGACGTTGATGGAGCGGATGCCGCCGCCCACGGGCGTCGTGAGCGGTCCCTTGATCGACACCACGAACTCCTTGGACGCCTCGAGCGTCTCGTCGGGCAGCCAGACGTTCTCGCCGTAGATGCGGCAGGACTTCTCGCCCGCGAACATTTCCATCCAGACGATCTTCTTCTTCCCGCCGTACGCCTTCTTCACCGCCGCGTCGACGACCTTGAGCATCACCGGTGTGATGTCGACGCCGGTGCCGTCGCCCTCGATGTACGGAATGATGGGGTTGTCGGGGACGGAGAGGGAAAAGTCCTTGTTGACCTTGATCTTCTCGCCGCCGGAGGGAATCTTGATGTGTTTGTAGGCCATGGGACCCGTAATTATATAAGACCGAGTTTGAGGTCGAAGGCGCGCTCGACGAGCCAGATGCCGGCGACGAGCGCGATTACCGCCGAGCCGCCGACGAAAACTAGGCGTCGGTAGGCCCAGGTGCGCCGCAGGGCGTACGCGGGCGGGAGGAACACGCAAATGATGGCGAGTTGACCTAGCTCAACACCGACGTTGAAACCCACCAGGGCGAGGAGGAGCGCGTTGCGCGGCAGCCCGAGGTCCGCAAGCACGCTCGCAAAGCCGAAGCCGTGGATCAAGCCGAAGCCGAACGCCACCGCCCAGCGCCGCTCGTGGACGAGCGGCCAGATGTTGTTCAGGGCCGCCAGCACCACCGAGAGCGCGATCGTCGATTCGACCAGCCGCGAGGGGAGCTGGATGATCGAGAGCGCAGCGAGCGAAAGCGTGATGGAGTGCGCCACGGTGAACGAGGTCGCGACGCGGAACACGTCCCAGAACGTGTCGCGCAGGCGCTCGCCCGGCACCCATCGGTTCTCGCGCCTGGAAAGCACGAACACCGACGGCAGGAGCAGCGAGACGAGGAAGAGGATGTGGTCGAAGCCGATCCAGATGTGCCAGATCCCCTCGCGCACGTAGTCCGCGAACTGCCCGAGCTTCGAGCGGCCTTCGGCGCTGACCTCGAGGCGCGGACGATCCGGCGAAAGGATGCCGGTCGTCGAATCGGCCCCGCGCTCGACCCGCAGCAGCCCGCGGTGCGTCGGGTCGAGGTCGAAGAACAGGCTGTATTCGACCGAGACGCTGCGGTAGTCGCCGGCGCCGCACGACGCGTCGAAGCGCAGGACCGCATAGGCGCCATCGGTGTGGTCGTCGACGAGGTGCCCGCGCGGCTCGAGCCGGCAGGGACGGCCGTCCGCGCGGAGCGCGAGGCGGGCGAACGCGTACGCATCCACCTCGCCCTGCTTCGCCTTCAGCTCGCCCCAGGTGATGGCGCCGTCGCCATCCGCATCGAGGCCGATCGCGTACTCGAGGTCTCGCAGCGCGATGTCCCATTGCCCGCGCAGCGTGTGGCCGTCGGCGTAGAGCGTGAGATAGCTGTCGCTCGGCTTGTGCGCCTGCGCGCCGGCGCACGCGAAGAAGAGCGCGAGGACGAGAAGCGCGCGCTTCATCGCATTGACGTGGCGACGCGCTGCATCGTCGCGCTCTCGAACCGGCTCTCCTGCAGCCACTTCAGCACGGGTTCGGCGGCAGCGCCATCCTTCGCCGCGGCCGCGGCCTCGAGCACCACGAGGGCGTCGCGAGGCTCGCGCTGGTCCTTCCAGTTCTCGAGGCCGACCGCGAGCGCGCGCTTCGCGTCGCCCTTGAGGTCCAGCAGATAGCGCGCTTCCTCGCCCATGTGCAGGCGCTCGCCGCGCAAGGTCGCCGCCGCAAACCGGTCGCCGAGCGCCTGGACGTGCGCCGCAGCCTCCGGCAGCGCGAGCTTCTTTTCCGCGAGAGCGAGCCGAAGGAGCAGCGTGTCGGACCGCGTCCAGCCCTTCAGCATCTGGACGACGTCGCGCGGCCGTCCTTGATCGAGGAGGAAGTCCGCGTACGCCGCGAGGAGAAAATTGTCGTCCTGACCGAGCGCGAGCGCGCTCTTGAAATGCCGCTCGGCCGCCGCTGGATCGCCGAGGCGCCACGCCATCTCGCCCAGGCGCGTGAGGACCCAGAGCTTCTCGCCCGCCGCAACGTCGGGGTTCGCCCCCAGGGCCCTCGAAAGCTCTGCATAGGCGGGCGCCAGTTTTCCGGTCGTGGCATCGACGTAGTCGCGGCATGCGATCGCATAGAGATCATCGGCTTCGACCGGAAGAGCCGCGCATTCGCGGGTTGCGGCCGCATAGTCGGCCCGAACCATGAAGAGCG
>JAFAGU010000186.1 GCA_019237595.1 Betaproteobacteria bacterium
TAGCGCACGTCCCTCAGGCTCGGGCACGCCGCGGCGGCCGCCTCGAGCTCGCCCGCGAGCCGCAGGTCGCAGAGCGCGTGCGAGATCTCCGCCTTCTGGATGACCTCGGTCAGCTCCTTGGCGCGCAGGAGCGGCATCGTCGCGACGCAGACGCCGCCCGCCTTCATGACGGCGAACCAGCATGCCGCCATCATCGGGTTGTTCGGGCCGCGCAGCAGGACGCGATTCCCGGGGCGAAGGCCCATCTCGCGCACGAGCACGTTGGCGAGGCGATTTGCCTGCGTGAAGAGCTGGGTGTAGGTGCATTCGCCCTCGGGGGCGCGCAGGGCGATGCGGTGGCCGTAGCCGCGCGTCACCGGCTTGTCGAGGAGCTCGGTGGCGCAGTTGAGGCGCGCCGGATAGCGAAGCTCGGGAAGCTCGAAGCGAAGCTCCGGCCACTGGATCTTGGGCGGGAGGTTCTCCCGCGTGAAGGAATCGACGTGGGCGCTGTATTTCATGGCGTCAGGCCGGGGCGCCCTTCAGCACGTCGCGCGCGATGACGAGCTTCTGCACTTCGGTAGCGCCTTCGTAGATCCGGAGCGCACGCACCTCGCGGTAAAGCCGCTCCACCGGGTGGCCGCGCATCACGCCCAGGCCGCCGCAAAGCTGCACTGCATCGTCCACGATCTTCTGCGCCGACTCGGTCGCGAACATCTTCGCCATGGCGGCCTCGCGCGTGTTCCGGCCCTTGCCCTGATCCTTGACCCACGCGGCACGATAGGCGAGGAGCGAGCCGGCGTCGATCGCGGTCGCCATGTCGGCGATCTTCGCCTGGCTCATCTGGAACTCCGCCAGGGCACGGCCGAAAAGCTTGCGCTCCGTCGCATGGCGCACCGCCTCGTCCATCGCCCTCCGGGAGAACCCGAGCGAAGCCGCCGCGACCGTCGGGCGGAAGATGTCGAGGTTGCGCATCGCGAGCTGGAAGCCCTGCCCCGCTTCGCCGAGGAGCTCGCCCCGCGCGCCGGAGAGCTTGATGGTCGCCATGGGATGCGGCGCGACGATCTCGATCCGCTCCGAGGCATCGACCTCGCCCGCCTCGACGACGAAGGCGCTGATGCCCTCCTCCGCGCGCGCAAAGACGACGAAGAAGTCGGCGATGCCGCCGTTGGAGATCCACGTCTTAGTGCCGTCGAGGATCCATCCCGAGCCGTCGCGGCGCGCGGTCGTCGCGAGCGCCTTGGCGTCCGAGCCGGCTTGCGGCTCGGAGAGGGCGAAGGCCGCGATCGCTTCGCCGGCCGCCGTGCGCGCGAGGTACTTCTTCTTCAGCGCCGCGCTGCCGGCGAGCGCAATCGGCACGGTGCTCAGCCCCGCCATGGCAAAGGCGAAGTCGGCGAGCCCCGCGTGGTAGGCGAACACCTCTCGCAGGAGCGCGATCGAGCGCACGTCCGGGGATTCCGAGACGCAATGGTGGAGGAAGCCGGCGCACCCGAAGTCCTGCACCAGGCGGCGGCAGATCGCATCGGCGTCCTCGCCGTGCGCGAAGCCGAGGCTTGCGGAGGCGAACGACTCCGCCCGCCTCGCGAGCGCCGCGTGGCGCGGCTCGAAGAAAGGCCACTCGTAGTGCGCGAAGCGATCCACGGGCGTCAGTCGCCCTCGAACGCCGGCTTCTTCTTCGCGGCGAATGCCTCGTAGGCGCGCCGGAAGTCCTTCGTCTGCATGCACACGGCCTGCGCCTGCGCTTCCATCTCGATCGCCTCGTCCAAGCCCGCGTTCCATTCCTGGTGCAGCATGGTCTTCGTCATGGCATGGGCAAATGCCGGCCCGGCCGCGATCTCGCGCGCGGTGTCCATCGCGGCGCGAAGAACATCGGGCTCGACGCGGTTGAAGAATCCCCACGCGAGGCCCTCCGCGGCATCGAAGCTTCGGCCGGTATAGAGGAGCTCCGAGGCGCGTCCCTGTCCGATTGCGCGAGGCAGGAGCGTGCAGGCGCCCATGTCGGCGCCCGCAAGGCCGACGCGCACGAAGAGGAACGCGGTCTTCGCCGAAGGCGCGGCGTAGCGAACGTCCGAGGCCAGCGCGATCATTGCGCCGGCACCCGCGCACACGCCCTCGACGGCAGCGACGATCGGCTGCGGACAGCGCCGCATGGCCTTCACGAGGTCGCCGGTCATGCGCGTGAACTCGAGGAGCTGCGGCATCGCCATCTTCGTGAGCGGGCCGATGATCTCGTGCACGTCGCCGCCGGAGCAGAAATTGCCGCCCGCGCCGGCGATGACGACGCAGCGCACCTGCTTCTCCGCATTGAGCGAGGAAAAGAGGTCGCGCAATTCGGCGTAGGACTCGAAGGTAAGGGGGTTCTTCTTCTCCGGGCGGTTCAGCGTCACGACGCCGACCTGGCCCTCCACCTTCCAGAGGAAATGCTTCGGCTGCATCATGAGACGGCCTCCACGGCGCTCGACTTGACCCGGGCGAGGAGCGCGAGCAGCGCCTCGTGCTCGCTGCGCGAAAGGCCGCCCAGCAGCTCCACGATCCATTCCTCGTGGGCGCGCGCCATCTCGCCGAACGCGCGCTCGCCCACCTTCGTCAGGCGGATCCGGAACGCGCGCCGGTCGGCCGGCTCGGACAGGCGCTCGACCAGGCGCTCCGCCTCGAGCTGGTCGACGATCGCCGTGACGTTTCCGCCGGTCACCATGAGCAGGCGCGAGAGCTCGTTCATCTTCAGCCCCCCGCGGTGGCGCTCGAGCTGCGCCATGAGGTCGAAGCGCGGCAGCGTCGTCGCGAAGCGCTCCCGCAGGCGCGAGCGCACCTCGCGCTCGATGAGCTGCGTGCAGGTGAGCAGGCGCAGCCAGATGCGCAGAGCCCGGTGGTCCGCCGTGCGGGCGATCGTTTCGCGGTCGGGGCGGCGCGCGGCGTCGGCGGGCGGCATGCCGATACTATAGGCCTAAATACATTAAACCTAAAGTATCTCCCTTACTCGGGCCGGGCGCCGGAGGCCCGCACGATCGGCGCCCAGCGGGCGATCTCCGCCCTGACATACGCGCCGAAGCCGGCCGGGGTCGTGGGTACGAAGCGCGCGCCCTCCGCCGCAAGCCTCGCCTTCATCTCCGGCGCCTGCATGATGCGCACCACCTCGCCGTTCAGCCGCTCGACGATCGCCGGCGGCGTCCCCGCAGGTGCGAAGAGTCCCACCCAGTTGCCGACGTTGAAACCGGGCAGGAATTCCGAAACGGTCGGGAGCTCCGGCGTCGCCTCCGCGCGCTCGAGCGAGCACGTCGCGAGCGCACGGAGCTTTCCGGCTTTCACGTGCGGAAGAACGGTCGGCATGGTGGCGAACAACATGGAAGTCTGCCCGGCGAGGAGATCGGTGATTGCCGGCGTGTTGCCTTTGTACGGCACATGCAGGAGATCCACGCCGGCGAGGGACTTGAACAGCTCGCCGGCGAGATGACTCGCCGTTCCTGGTCCGGCGGAGGAGAACGAAAGCGATCCGGGGCGCGCCCTCGCGAGCGCGACGAGCTGCGGCACGCTCGTCGCGGGGACCGACGGATGCACGACGAGGAGCGCGTCGGCCTCGGCGACGAGCGCGATGGGAGCGAAGTCGCGGACCGGGTCGTACGGCAGCTTCGGGAAGAGAGTGACGTTGACCGCGTGCGTGCCGACGCTTCCCATGACGAGGGTGTACCCGTCCGGCGCCGCCTTGGCGACCGACTCGGCCGCAATGTTGCCGCCCGCGCCCGTTCGATTCTCCACCACCACCGGCTGGCCCCACGCCTCCGTGAGACGCGCGCCGATGATGCGCCCATAGACGTCGGCGGCCCCGCCTGCGGGAAACGGCACGACGAGGCGGATCGGCTTGTCAGGATATTTCTGCGCCGGCGCGTGCGAGGCCGCGAGCGCGAGGAAAAGAGCGAGGAGCGCTTTTCGCATCGTGCCGCGACGCGTCATGAGAGACTTACGGCATGAAGCGCCGCCTCATTGCAGTACTGCTTGGGCTCCTCCCCTTCCTTCCACCGCCCGTTTTCGCGCAGGAGGCGACGGAAGCGGAAAAAGCCGCGCTCGCCGAAATCGCGAAGTGCCTGGTCGCCGGCTTGCCGCCGGACTGGCGCGACGCCGAAATGGCGGTCGAGCTTCCGCGCCAGGGCTCCGAGAACGGGGAGGTGAGCTACCTCTTCCGGCGCAGCCTCTCCGGCGGCGAATGGGAAACGTTCACGCCGTGCAGCCGCCAGGCGCCGGCGCGCGCGCTCGTCGAGCTTCGGGCGCAGCAGCCGGCGGAGCGCGCCGCCTGGACCTCGGCGCGCTTCACGCTGCACCGGGATGGAACCTTCGACCTGCACTACGACTATCCGCCAAAGCCGCCGCAGTAGCGTGCGTCACGCGCGCTTGTCGGCCGAGCGCAGGAAATCGAAGTCGCAGCCATGCTCGGCCTGCAGCACGTGGTCCATGTAGAGCTTGGCATAGCCGCGGGACGGCGTCTGCACCGGCGGCTTCCACGCGGCCTTGCGCTTCGCCAGCTCGGCTTCCGGCACCAGCAGGTCGATCTTGCGTTCGCGCACGGAAAGCCGGATGCGATCGCCGTTCTTCACGAGCGCGAGCGGCCCGCCGACGGCGGCCTCTGGCGAGACGTGCAGGACGATCGTCCCGGACGCCGTACCGCTCATGCGTGCATCGGAGATGCGCACCATGTCCTTCAGGCCCGCGCGCGCGAGCTTGGAAGGAATCGGAAGGTAGCCCGCCTCCGGCATGGCGTAACCCGACTTCGGGCCGGCGTTCTGCAGCACCATGAAGTCGTCGGCCGTGATGTCGAGCCCCGGGTCGTCGACCCGAGCGGCGAGATCGTCGAGCGAGCTGAACACCACGGCGCGGCCCTCCTTCTCGAAGAGCGACGGATCGGCCGCCGAGCGCTTGAGGATAGCGCCGTTGGGCGCCAGGCTGCCGAAGAGCGCCACCAGCCCGCCGACTGGCGACAAGGGTTCCTTCAGCGTCTTTACGACGCTGCGGTCGACCCACGCGCCGGCCTCATGGCGCAGGCGCTCGCCGAGCGTCTCGCCGGTGATCGTCATGCAATCCTGGTGCAGGAGCGGCGCCAGCTCGCGCAGCACCGCGCCGATGCCGCCGGCCGCATAGAGGTCGGACATATAGTGCTGGCCGGTGGGCTTGAGGTCCACCAGTACCGGCGTTGAATCCGAGAGCGCGTTGAGCTTGCGCAGGTCCACCGCGATCCCGGCGCGCCCGGCGATGGCGGTGAGATGCACGATCGCGTTCGTGGAGCCGCCGATCGCGAGGAGCACGCGGAGCGCGTTCTCGACCGATTTCTCGGTGATGATCTGCGACGGCCGCAGCGGGTTCTTCGCGAGCTCCACCGCCCGCTTCCCGCTCGCCTCCGCGGCGCGCAGGCGGTCGGCGTGCACCGCCGGGATGGCCGCCGTGCCGGGGAGCGCCATGCCGAGCGCCTCGGCGATGGAAGCCATCGTCGAGGCCGTTCCCATGACCGCGCAGGTTCCGGCGGTGGTAGCGAGGTTGCCCTCGACCTCCTCGATTCCGCGCGCGTCGACCTTTCCGGCACGATGTATCGCCCAGAAGCG
>JAFAGU010000001.1 GCA_019237595.1 Betaproteobacteria bacterium
GAGTACGGGCCGATCGCCGTGAGATCGTCGAGGTCGAGGGCCAGGATTTCGCCGTCTTTCCTGCAGGCAATTCTGACCTTTGCCCGATGTTCCCTGGCGTGGATGTCGGTGAGGAAGGATTCCAACCGGTCGGCAACGAACTTCACCGGGCGGCGCATGATCACGGAGATCGCCGCCGTCGCCATCTCGTCCGGATACACGTGCACCTTGATGCCGTAGGACCCGCCGACGTCCCTCGCGACCACGCGGACGTTCCCCTCCGGGATGCCGAGGTGCCGCGAGAAGATGTCCTGCATCATGTGCGGCGCCTGGGTCGATTGGTAGACGGTGAGCGAATGCTCCGCGGCGTTGTAGTCGGCCAGGATCGAGCGTCCTTCGAGGCAGACGCCCGTGTGGCGCCCGAAATGGTAGGTCTCCTCGACCACTACGTCGGCCTTCGCGAACGCTTCGTCGACGCCGCCGGTGTCATGGCTCCGGGAAAAGCACACGTTGTCACTCAGCTCGGCATGGATGGTGATTTTGTTTTGTAGAGACAATTCCATGTCCGTGACGACCGGCAGCTCTTCCCACTCGGCTTCGATGAGCTGGACCGCATCCTCGGCCTGGCTTCGCGACTCTGCGACGACGGCAGCCACCGCTTCGCCCTGCCAGCACGCGCGCTCCACGGCGATCGCGTGCTGCGGCGGCGACTTGATGCCCTTGAGGTGACCCAGCACCGCCACCCACGGCTTGCAGTACTCCGCGACCGTCGGCCCATCGAAGACCGCGAGGACGCCGTTGCTCTTGATCGCCGCGGAAAAGTCGAGCTTCTTGATCCTCGCGTGCGCGTGCGGGCTCCTGAAGAACGCGACATGCGCGAGGCGCGGGAAGCGCAAGTCGTCGACGTACGTGCCGCGCCCCTGCAGCAGCCGCTGGGCGCCGGCCCGCGGCACGCTCTGGCCGATATAGCCTCGGTCGACCTTGGTGCCGGGCGCGTGGAGCGGGAGCTCAGCCTTGCCCATCGAGCACCTCCTCGATGGCGTCGACGATCGCCTGGTAGCCCGTGCAACGACAATAGTTGCCGGAGAGGTGTGCCCTAATCTGCTCTCTTGTGAAAGGTCTCTTCTGTTTGATCAGATCCTGGGCCGCCATCAGCATTCCAGGTGTGCAGAACCCGCATTGAAGAGCGTTCTTTTCGTGAAAGGCTTGCTGCAGGGCAGCCAATTCCTTGGAATCTGAAAGGCCTTCGACCGTATCGACGCGGCAACCGTCCGCCTGCACTGCGAGCATCAGGCAGCCGCGGACGATGTCGCCGTTCACGCGCACGGTGCACGCGCCGCATACGCCCTGCTCGCAGCCGGCATGCGTGCCCGTCAGGTCGAGCTCTTCGCGCAGAAAGTCGACGAGATGAGTCCGCGCGGCGACCCGCCGGCTCACCTCGACGCCATTCACGGTCAATGTGATGTCGAGAGCTTGTTCCATGCGCGCTCGAGGAGGACGCCAGCGAGGTGCTGCTTCGTGGCGGCATCGGTGTAGAGGTCGCCCGTCACGAGAAGATCCGCCTTGAGGGCCTCCTTCGCCTCGGCGAGGGATTTCTTGAGCGCGGCGTTCTTCGCGAGAACGGGCTTCGGCCCGACGTTGAAGAAGGCGAATCGCGTTTCAGCGCCGCGAAAAGCGGCGAGCCCGACGATCGCGTAGTCGCCCTGGCGCCTCGCGAGCTCGAGGAAGACGGAGCGCTCGCCATCGAGCTGCGCCGGAACCTCGACCGCCGTGACGATCTCGCCGGGCTTGAGGTCCGTCTCGAACAAGCCCTTGAAGAAATGCGCCGCCTTGACGCCCCGTTCCCCCCTTTTGCCCGAGATGAAAATCGTTGCTTCCAGGGCAAGCGCGCACGCCGGATACTCGGCAGCCGGATCGGCGAGCGCGAGGCTGCCGCCGAGCGTGCCGCGGTTGCGGATCGCGGGATGCGCGACATGACGCACTGCCTCGGCGAGGAGCGGTACATGGCGCGCGATCTCGGCGGAGCGCTCGAGCTCGGCGTGCGTGACGAGCGCGCCAATGCGCACGACGTCCTGGTCGAGCGTTATGCCCTTGAGCGAGCCGATCGACGAGATGTCGACGAGGAGCTCGGGCGACGACAGCCGCATGTTGAGCGACGGGATGAGGCTCTGGCCGCCCGCGAGGACGCGAGCGCCCTCGCCGTGGCGCTCGAGCACTTCGAGCGCCTCGTCGAGGCTCCTCGGCTTCACGTAGCCGAACGCGGGCGCCTTCAGCTTCTCCTCCTCCAGGGAACGGCGATTATGCGCGATTCGCGCCGATGTCCGCCAGCCTGTTGATGCGCCGCAGCTCGGGGAAAAGGCGCGTCCAGAGGGCGACGATCGCAAGCGTGCAAGCGCCGCCCGCGAGCGCCGCCGGCACGGCGCCGAGCCAGGCGGCGGCCATGCCGGCGCGAAAGTCGCCGAACTCGTTGGCGGCGCCGACGAAGAGGAAATGAACCGAGCTCACGCGCCCGCGCATCTCGGCCGGCGTGCCGAGCTGGACGACCGTGCCGCGCACGAACACGCTCAGCATGTCGCCCGAGCCCATGACGAGGAGCGCCACGATCGACAGCGCGAAGCTCGTCGAGAAGCCGAACACCATCGCTGCGGCGCCGAACACCGCCACGCCGCCGAAGATCGCCGTCCCCGCATGCGGCTGGCGCGGCGCCGGCAGGTGCGCGAGAGCGAGGCCAGTGGCAACCGCGCCCACGGCGATGGCGCTCCGCATGACACCGAGGCCATCCGGGCCCACGTGCAGGATGTCGCGCGCGTACACCGGAAGGAGCGCCGTCACACTCCCGAGCATGACGGCGAAGAGGTCGAGCGTGATCGCGCCGAGCACGATCGGCTGCCGACGCAGGTAGCGAAGCCCCTGAACGACGCGCGAGAGCGCGGTGCCCTCCTTCGGCGTCCCGCCGGCGCTGCGCGTGCGGATCGAGAGCATCGCCACCATGACCATCGGCGAGACGACGCAGCACGCGGCGAAAGGCACCCAGGGCCCCGCGAGATAGACGAGGCCGCCGAGCGCCGGCCCGAGCATGACGGCGACCTGGGCGGTGGAGGTGCTCCACGCGACGGCCTGCCCGAAGATCTCGCGCGGAACGAGGAACGGGGCGAACGACGACACCGCCGGACCGGCGAGCGCCCTGCCCACGCCGGAGAGGACGAGCACGGCGTAGAAGTACCCCACGTCCGTTCGCTTGTTGAGGACGAGGAAGAGAAAAAGCGCCGCGCAGGCGGTATGCATGGCATGAGCGACCCCGAGCATGTGTCGCCTGTCGAAACGGTCCGCGAGGTCCCCGGCCGGAAGCGTCAGCAAGGCGCCGGGAATGAAGATCGCGAGCGCTGCGTATCCCAGGACGAGGGCGTCGCCGGTCGCGTCGTACAGGTAATAGCCGATCGCGACCGTCAGCATCTGCTGCGCGAGGTTCGCGCAGAAGCGCCCGCCGAGAAAGAGGCGAAAGTCGCGGATCGCAAGCGGGGAGCCGGCCATTCGGCGCGGCTAATATAGCGCATGGCCTATCTCGTCGGCATCGACATCGGCGGCACGTTCACAGACTGCGCGATCGTCGATCGCGCAGGCCGCCTGCTCACCACCAAGGTTCCGTCGACGCCGCCCGATTTCTCGCGCGGCATGCTCGATGCGCTCGACGCCGGGGCCGGGGCGCTGGGCATCCCGCTCAAGCGCTTCTGCAGCGACATCGCGTTCCTCTCGCACGGCACGACCGTGGGCACGAACACGATCATCCAGAAGCGCGGCGCGAAGGTCGGCCTGATCACGACGAAAGGCCACGAGGACGCGATCCACATCATGCGCGGCTCGCGCGGCTACGGCGGGCGCGACATCCGCAAGGTCGTGCACTTCCCGGAAACGTCGAAGCCGGCGCCGATCGTGCCGAAGCGCCTCATCCGCGGCGTCTCGGAGCGCGTGGACTGCTTCGGCGAGATTGTTGTTTCTCTAAATGAAAAAGAAACCAGACAAGCGATCGAAGAGCTGATCGCCGAGGGCGTCGAAGCCATCGCGATCTGCTTCCTCTGGTCGTTCCGGAATCCCCGGCACGAGCTCCACGCGAAGAAGCTCGTCGGCCAGATCGCCCCCAAACTCTTCGTCACCTGCTCGGCCGACATCGCGCCCAAATGGGGCGAATACGAGCGCGTCACCGCCACGGCGCTGAACGCCTATCTGGGGCCGGTCATGACGGGCTATCTAAGCTCCCTGGACAAGACCCTCAAGAGCTTCGGCTACCGCCACGGCCTGCAGATCACGCAATGCGGCGGCGGCACCGTGCCGGTGCGGCGCGCGGGCGAGGCGCCTCTCCTCACGCTCGATTCCGGCCCGGTCTCCGGCGTCACGGCGTCGATGTTCCTCGGCGCCGCCATGGGCGAGAAGAACATCATCACCACCGACATGGGCGGCACCTCTTTCGACGTCGCCATTATCCACGACGGCAAGCCGGCCTATTCATTCATCACGAACACCGATCAGTACGAGTACTTCCTGCCGAAGATCGACCTGCAGGCGATCGGCTCCGGCGGCGGCAGCCTCGTGCGCGCGCATCCGGAGACCGGCACGCTGACTGTCGGCCCCGACAGCGCCGGAGCCTTCCCGGGCCCGGTGTGCTACGGCCGCGGCGGAACAGTTCCGACCGTCACCGACGCCCAGCTCGTCCTCGGCTACCTCGATCCCGAGAACTTTGCCGGCGGAAAAATGAAGCTCGACAAAGCTTCTGCAGTTAACGCCATCGAACAATTGGGAAAGCGGATTGGGTTAAACCCAATTGAATGCGCCGCGGGCATTTGCCGGATCGTGGAATTCCAGATGGCGGACGTGATCCGCAAGGTAACGGTGGAAAAGGGCTTCGATCCGCGCGAGTTCGTGCTCTTCGCATTCGGCGGCGCCGGGCCTGCGCACGCGGGAATCTTCGCGCGCGAGCTGCAGATCCGGAAGGTGATCGTCCCCCAGCGCAAGGCCGCCTCGACCTGGTGCGCCTTCGGCGCCGCCGCTGCCGACGTGCTCCACATCTTCGAGCACACCGAGATCATGCCGACGCCCGTGGAGGCCTCGCGCGTGAATGGGATTCTTGATTCTTTGCAGAAAAAAGCTTTTGACCTCCTCGTGGGCGAAGGGATCCAGAAAGACCGCCATCGCTACGAGTTCTCGCTCGACGTGCGCCACAAGGGGCAGATCAACGAGGTCGAGGTCCTGCTGCCGTTCGAAAGGCTGCCGGGCGACTACGAAGCGAAATTGAGGTCCATGTTCACGCAGCGCTACGAGCAGCTCTATGGCAAGGGCTCGGCCCTCGCCGGCGCGCAGCTCGAGATCGTCGTCTGCCGGCTGCGCGCGCGGGCGCTGACCCCGCAGCCCAAGCTCGTCAACGCGAGGCGCCTGAGCGCCAAGCTTCCAAAGGACGCCGTTCGGCGCAAGCGCACGATCTACTGGCCCGACCTGCGCAAGCATCGTCCAACGCCGGTGTTCGACGGGGAGAAGCTCCTCAACGGCAACCGCATCTCCGGCCCGGCCATCGTGGAGACCTCCGATACGACCGTGGTCGTCCACCCCGGCACGACGCTGCGCGTCGACGCGCTCAGCAACTTCGAGATGGTGTTCCGATGAACGCTCCGCTTAAGAAGCTCTCCGAGCTCGCCCACGTCTCCTTCGATGGGCGCAGGACGGGATACGTCCCGCCGAAGCAGCTTCGTATTTCCTCCAGGTTGAAATTGCATCGAAAGGCGAAAGGGGAGATCGACCCGGTCACTTTCGAGGTCGTACGGCACGCGCTATGGAACGTGAACGAGGAGCACGGCGCGACGATCCAGCGCCTCTCGGGCTCGCCGGTGGCGATGTACGCGCTCGACCTGAACCCGTCGATCCTCACCGAGGACGCCGAGTTTGTCTATTTCGGCCCGTACATGCAGTACATGAGCGGCGTCACCGACACGCAGGTCAAGTGGACGCTCGAGAACCGCAGCGAGAACCCCGGCATCCGCGACGGCGACATGTTCCTCGCCAACGATCCCTGGGTCGGCGCGGCGCACCAGATGGACGTGATGCTCCTCTGCCCGGTGTTCTGGAAGGGCGAGCTCTTCTGCTGGGTCACCAACTGCCTGCACCAGTACGACATCGGCGGCGTGACCCCCGGCAGCTTCTGCCCTTCCGCGCGCGACGCCTTCGACGAGGGGATCCTCCTGCCGCCCATCAAGATCGTCGAGAACAACGAGATCCGGAAGGACATCGAGGACGTTTATCTCAGGAGCAGCCGCAAGCCCTCGGCGGTGGCGCTCGACTTCCGCGCGCAGCTCGCCGGCAACATGACGGCGAAGAACAGAATCCTGTCGTTGATCAAGAAGTACAACCCGGACGTCGTAAAAGGGGTGATGAAGAAGATCATCGACGACGGCGAAAAGGCGTTCCTGAAAAAGCTCGCCCGCCTGCCCGATGGCGTCTGGCGCGACCGCACCTACGTCGAATGCTGCCGGCCGGGGGATCGGAATGTTCATCGGGTTTGCCTAACCCTTACGAAATCCAAGGGAAGGTTGGTTTTCGAAAACGAGGGCACCGGCCCCCAGGCGGGCGCGATCAACGCCACGTATTCGGGGTGGCGCGGCGCGATCATGGTGGCGCTGAACGAGCTCATGTGCTGGGAGCAGTACTACGCGGTCGGGGGCGCGTTGCGGCACGTGGAGTTCAACCCCACGCCCGGGACGCTGAACTGCGCGGACTTCCCGGCCTCCGTCTCGACGGCGCCGGTGCAGTGCATGGAGATCTCGCTCTACCCGGCCTACAACGTGCTCTCCAAGATGATCTTTCCCGATCCGGAGCTCCGCCGCGACGTAATGTGCATCGGCGGCACGAGCCAGTGGCCGGCGACCATCTTCCGCGGCACCGACCAGTGGGGCGAGCGCTACGGCTACCTCCTCGTCGACCCCATCGGCGGCGCGATCGGCGCCTTCTCGCACGCGGACGGCATCTCCACCGGCGGCCAGGCGCGCACGCCTATCTGCAAGCTGCCAAACGTGGAGCACACGGAGCAAAGCTTTCCGGTCTTGTTCTTGTACAGGAAGGAGATCCGCGATTCCGGCGGGGCAGGAAAGTTTCGCGGCGGGCTCTCGGCCGAGTCGTGCTTCATCCCGCACGGGACGGACAAGATCACGCAGGACACGCTCTCTTCCGGCAATGCCATTCCCACGTCGACTGGCATGATGGGCGGCTATCCCGGCGCGGTGAACCGGTATCGCTTCCTGCGCGAATCCGACATCCTCGAGCGGTTCAGGACCTCATCGCTCGTAAACGACATCGACGAGCTGCAGGGAGAACCGGAGACGCTCCAGCTGAGGCAGCAGGACTTCGTGCAGAACCCCAGCGACGTCTATGCGGTGCTCTGGTCCGCCGCGGGCGGCTTCGGCGATCCCCTCGAGCGCGATCCCGCGAAGGTCGAGACCGACGTGGCCAACGGCGACGTCTCCGCCGAGGCCGCGAAGGCGATCTACGGCGTGATCGTCGGCGACGAGAAGGCGACGGCGCTCGAGCGCGACCGCCTGCGCTTCAAGCGCATCGAGAACCACACGCGCCGCGCGAAGCGCCTCGAGGGCGAGCCCGAGCTCCGCGCGACCGAGGGCTTGGCAGTGAAGTCCGGCCGCTGGTGCTGCGCCAAGTGCTCGACCGACCTCGGCCCGCTCGGGTCGAGCTACAAGGAAGGCTGCGCGCGCAACGACCGGCCGATCGGCGAATCGAACCCGGTCGTCGGCGATCCCGCGCGCTTCATCGACCCGGTGCCCGTCTTCCGGCAGTTCTGCTGCCCGGGCTGCGGGCTCCTCATCGAGAACGAGATCGCGATCGAGGAGGACGAGCCGCTTCGCGACGTGGAGCTCGTCCTCGGCCAGCGCACGCCGAAGTAGGCAGGCCGGCGGCCGGTTACTTCGGTTGGACGATCAGCAGGCGAACGCTGGTCTTACCGACGTTCGTGTTCGTGAACTTGGACG
>JAFAGU010000011.1 GCA_019237595.1 Betaproteobacteria bacterium
GGCTGGTCGAGGCCGAGCGCGCGCGTCACTTCCACCCGCTGCTCGTCGGTGGCGTCCTGGCCCAGCATGAAGAGCACCGGATCGCCGACGAAGCGAAAGAGGGAGAACGCGATCAGCCCGACCACGAGCATCACCACGAGCGCCTCGCCGAGGCGCCTCAGCACGAACGCAAGCATGGCGCCATTAGAATCCCGATGTGTCGCGCTTCGCAACCCTCCTCGTCGCCTGGCAGCGGCGCCACGGTCGCCGGGGGCTGCCCTGGCAGGGCACGCGCGATCCTTATCGCATCTGGCTCTCCGAGATCATGCTGCAGCAGACGCAGGTCTCGGCGGTGATTCCGTACTACGAGCGGTTCCTGGCCAAGTTTCCGAGCGTCGAGCGGCTGGCGGGCGCTGACGAAGACGAGGTGCTCGCGCTCTGGAGCGGGCTGGGCTACTACGCGCGCGCGCGCAACCTGCACGCCGCTGCCCGCACCATCGCAAGGGAAGGCTTCCCGGGCGACGCATCTTCCATCGAAAAACTTCCGGGGGTCGGTCGCTCGACCGCCGCGGCGATCGCGGTCTTTGCCTACGGCGAGCGGGCCGCGATCCTCGACGGCAACGTGAAGCGCGTCCTCGCGCGCTGCTACGGCATCGATGGCTGGCCGGGGGAGAAGGCGGTCGAAGCCGAGCTCTGGCGCCGCGCCGAGCGGCTGCTCCCGCGGCGCGACGTCGAGACGTATACGCAGGCGCTCATGGATCTCGGCGCTACGCTTTGCACCCGGACGAAGCCGGCGTGCGAACGCTGCCCGGTCGCTCGCCTCTGTGCTTCGAGAAAGAACGGCCTCTGGTCGAAGATTCCCGCGCCTCGGCCGAGGAAGCGCCTGCCGACGAAGCGCGTGACCTGGTTCATCGCCGCGCGCCAGGGCAGCGTGCTGCTCGAGAAGCGGCCCTCGCCCGGCGTCTGGGGCGGGCTTTGGTGCTTTCCGGAAAAGCTCGTCGGCTGCAAGCTGCGCGAGCGCCTGCCGACGCTGGAGCACGGCTTCACGCATTTCAGGCTCGTCATTTCTCCGGTGCTATGTGAAGCGCCCGCCAAGCCCGCTTGCAACGGCCGCTGGTTCACGCTTGCCGAGGCGCGCGCCGCGGGGCTTCCCGCGCCGGTGAGGCGGCTCGTCGAAAGCCGGAAACAGTTGGGCTGCTAGTCGTTTTGCTTGGAAAGGCAGCGATGGCGCACGAGCACGCGCCACTCGGCTCGGAACGTTTCCGCGAGCGTCTCGACGAGATAGACCGAGCGGTGGCGCCCGCCGGTGCAGCCGATCGCCACGGTCACGTGGCTGCGGTTCTCGCGCACGATCTCGGGAAGCCAATGGCCGAGGAGAGAGCGCACGTCGGCGAGCCAGCGCTGCACCCCCTGGTCGCGGCCGAGGTACTCGACGATCTGGCGGTCGCGGCCGGTGAAGGGCCGCAGCTCCGGGTCGTAGTGCGGATTGACGAGCATGCGGGCATCCAGCACCCAGTCGGCATCGAGCGGCGTGCCGTCCCGGTAGGAGAAGGACTCGAAGAGGAGCGTCATCGACTCCGCGCCCACGCCGAGGAGGTCGCGGATCCAGTTCTGCAGCACGCGCGGCTGCAAATCGCTCGTATCGATGCGGCTGCCGAGCGCCGCGACGCCGGCGAGGAGCTCGCGCTCGCGCTCGATCGCCTCGGGGAGCGTGAGGCCTGCTTCCGCGAGCGGATGCCGGCGGCGCGTCTCGGAAAACCGGCGCAGCAGCGCCTGGGCGCTCGACTCGAGGTAGAGCACGCGGCAGTCGACGCCGCGGCTTCGCAGCCGCGCGAGGCTCTCGGGCAGGGCTGGAAGGGCGGCGCTGCGCGCGTCGATGCTCACGCCCACGCGCTCGTGCCCCGCTTCGGCCAGGAAGTCGATCGTCTCGAGGAGAAGCGTCGCCGGCAGGTTGTCGACGCAGTAGTAGCCACCGTCCTCGAGGACGTTTAGGGCGATGCTCTTGCCGGAGCCGGAGAGGCCGCTGACGAGGACGAGCTGCACTATTTGCGTCCCGCGCGCACCTAGTCCTCGTCCTCGGAGGCGTCGATCGCCTGCTTCTGGCGCGCCATGAATTCCGCCATGGAATCCACGCCGCGGAGCTTGAGGATGTGGTTGCGCACCGCCGCCTCGATGAGCACGGCGAGGTTGCGCCCCGCGGCGACCGGGATCACGACCTTGCGCACCGTCACGCCCAGGATGTCCTCGGCCATGTCGGCGAGGGGAAGCCGCTCGGCGGCGTCGCGTGCGGATTGCGCCGGGCGCTCGAGGTGCGCCACGAGCTTGAGCTTCATCTTCGGGCGCACCGCCGTCTCGCCGAAGATCGTGCGGATGTTCAGGAGCCCCAGGCCGCGCACCTCCAGGAAGTCGCGCAGCATGGGCGGGCAGCGGCCCTCGAGCGTATTCACCGCGATGCGCGAGATGGCGACGACATCGTCCGCCACCAGGCCGTGGCCGCGGCTAATGAGCTCCAGGCCGAGCTCGCTCTTGCCCACGCCCGATTCCCCGGTAATCAGCACGCCCAGCCCGAGCACGTCCATGAAGACGCCGTGGCGCTCGATGGTGTCGGCAAGCGCCTTCGCGAGGTAGCGCGCGAGCTTTTCGATGACCCGCGCGGCCGGAAGCGGCGAGGCGAGGAGGGCTACGCCGGCGCGATCGGCCGCCGCGACGAGCGCGGCGGGCGGCGAGACGCCGTCGGCGAATACCACCGCCGCGGGCGCCGCGGCGACGAGCCGCTCGACGAAGTCGGCTACCGTGCCCGCTTCGTACGCGCCGATGACCTGGATGCTGTTGGGATGGGTGAGGTTGAGGTGCCCGATCAGCGAAGCGGATGCGGCGGCTTCGCGCCGCACGGCGGTGGCGCTTCCGCGCCCGGCGAGCCAGGCGAGCGAAAGCGCCTCGCGGTTGTCGTCATGCAGCCGCGCGACTTCGACCTGCTGCATCCGGCTCCCAGGAGGTGATCAGGCGGTGCAGGCTCGCCGCGTCGGAGGCCTGCGCCATGGCTTCGCGCTGGGCCTTGTCGCTGAACATCTGCGCGAGCTCCGAGAGCATGTGCAGGTGCTTCTCCGTCGCCTGCTCGGGCACGAGGAGCACGAAGACGAGGGTGACCGGCTGCCCGTCGGGCGCGTCGAAGGGCACCGGCTGCGCGAGCCGGAAGAACGCGCACAGCGCGTCCTTCAGTCCCTTGATGCGCCCGTGGGGGATCGCCACGCCCTGGCCCAGGCCCGTCGAGCCCAGCTTCTCGCGCGCGAAGAGACTGTCGAAGACGAGGCTCCTGCCGACGCCGTGCTGGTTCTCGAATACGAGGCCCGCCTGCTCGAACAGGCGCTTCTTGCTCGAGACCTGGAGGTCGGTGATGACGTTCGCGGCCGGGAGCAGCTTGGCGATGAGGCTCATGGCGGGCGGGGGGTGCGCGGGCGCGCGATTATAGCCGTTCCTCGCGCTTCAACCCGCCGCTGGCGGGCTTCTCCTGGATCTTGTCCTTGTAGCGCAGCACCTGCCGGTCGAGCTTGTCGGCGAGGAGGTCGATCGCGGCGTAGAGGTCGTGCTCCTCGCTCTCGCAGAAGAGGTCCTTGCCGGGCACGTGCAGCGTGACCTCCGCCTTCTGGCGCAGCTTCTCCACCGTCAGGATGACGTGGGCGTCGATCACGTGGTCGAAGTGCCGCGTCACGCGCTCGAGCTTCGAGCGGACGTAGGACCGGATGGCCGGGGTGACCTCGACATGATGGCCGCTCACGTTCAGGTTCATGCGCGCTCCTCCTTAAAGGGACTTCCGCTGGTTGACCGCGGGGATCTGCAGGGACTCACGATATTTCGCGATGGTGCGCCGCGCGACCACGATACCCTGCTCCGCGAGGATTTGCGAGATCCTCGAGTCGGAGAGCGGCGCGCGCGTGTCCTCCGCGCCGACGAGCTGCTTGATGAGCGCCCGGATCGCGGTGGACGATGCCGCGCCGCCCGCCTCGGTCGCGACGTGGCTGCCGAAGAAATACTTGAGCTCGTAGGTGCCGCGGGGCGTCGCCATGTACTTCTGGGTCGTGACGCGGGAAATGGTGCTCTCGTGCAGGCCGAGCGTCTCGGCGATCTCGCGCAGCACGAGCGGCCGCATCGCCACCTCGCCATGCTCGAAGAAATGCCGCTGGCGGTCGACGATCGCCTGCGATACGCGCAGGATCGTCTCGAAGCGCTGCTGCACGTTCTTGATGAGCCAGCGCGCCTCCTGGAGCTGGGTGGATAGCGACCCGGCGCCGGCGCGCGCGCCCGCGGCGAGCTCGGCGTAGAGGCGGTTGATGCGCAGCTTCGGCATCGCGTCGGGATTGAGGCTCGCGCGCCAGACGTTCCTCACCTTGCGCACGATCACGTCGGGCACGACGTAGCGCGCCTCGACGCGGGCAAACGCGGCGCCGGGCCGCGGGTTCAGCGCCTGGATGAGCCGCTGGGCGGCGCGCAGCGATTCCTCGTCGGCGCCGGTGGCGCTCTTGAGCCGCGTGTAGTCGCGACTCGCGAGGAGCTCGAGGTGCTGGTCGACGATCCGCAGCGCGAGCTCGCTCACCGCGTCGCGCGGAATCGCGCGGATCTGCAGCGACAGGCATTCGGCCGGCGAGCGCGCGCCCACGCCCGCGGGCTCCATGTTCTGGAGGTAGCGTAGCGCGATGGCGAGCTCCTCTTCCCCGGCTTCCGCCTCCTCGGGCAGCAGCGCGGCGATCTCCACGAGCGGCTGCGTGAGATAGCCGTCATCGTCGAGGGCGTCGATGAGCAGCTGGACGAAGGCGCGGTCGCGCGCGCCGAGATTGGTGAGCGAAAGCTGCGTGCGGAGGTGCTCGCGGAGCGTCGGGGTGTCCGCGGCCGCCGATGCCCGGTCGTTGTCGTCGTCGTCATCGGGCGCGCCGCGCCAGCTTCCCGCCAGGTCCACCGGCCAGTCCTGCTCGGCCGGCGCTTCGCTCGCGGAGCCGCCGGGCGCCGCGACCTCGGGCGCCTCGTGCCGCGGCGCCTCGTGCTCGTCGGCGCCTTCCTCGCGCTCGAGCACCGGGTTCTCCATGAGGACGCGCTCGATCTCCTGGTTGAGCTCGACCGTGGAGAGCTGCAGCAGCCGGATGGACTGCTGCAGCTGCGGCGTCAGCGTGAGGTGCTGAGAGAGGCGGAATTGCAGGGACGGCTTCATCGGGGGCCGTCCGTCAGGATAGGAACCGCAGGTTACATGCGGAAGTTCTCGCCCAGGTAGACCCGACGGACGCTGTCATTATAGACAATCTCCTCCGGGTGGCCCGAGGCGAGCACCGCGCCTTCGTTGATGATGTAGGCGCGGTCGCAGATGCCGAGCGTCTCCCGCACGTTGTGGTCGGTGATGAGGACGCCGATCCGGCGTTCCTTGAGGAAGCGGATGATGCGCTGGATGTCGAGGACCGCGATCGGGTCGACGCCCGCGAACGGCTCGTCGAGCAGGATGAAGGCGGGCCGCGTCGCGAGCGCGCGCGCGATCTCGAGGCGCCGGCGCTCGCCGCCGGAAAGCGAGATCGCGGCGTGCTTGCGCAGGTGGGCGATGTTGAGGTCCTTCAGGAGCTCGGTGAGCCGCCCTTCGATCGCGCCCGCCTCGATGCCCTGGAGCTCGAGCACCGCCTGGACGTTTTCCTCGACCGAGAGCCGGCGGAACACCGAGTTCTCCTGCGGCAGGTAGGAAATGCCCAGGCGCGCGCGGCGGTGGATCGGCAGGTGCGTGAGCTCGAGGGTGTCGAGGTGGATGGCCCCGGCGTCCACCGGAATGAGCCCCACGATCATGTAGAAGCAGGTGGTCTTGCCGGCGCCGTTCGGCCCGAGGAGCCCGATCACCTCGCCGCTCGTCACCTCGAGCGACACGTCGTGCACGACGGTGCGGGACTTGTAGCGCTTGCGCAGGCGCTGCGCGCGCAGGCGGCTCGCCGGCGCGCCGGCCGCGTCGCTCGCCGCGCCGCTCATCGAGGGCTCGACCGCCTTGTTCACTTCGCGCCCTCGCTATCGTTCGCCTTGGGCTGGATGATCGCCTTCACGCGGCCCGGCGGGTTCTTCGGGCCGTTGTTGACGGAGAAGTAGTCCGAGCGCTGGTCCACGAGGATGTAGTTGCCGGTCACCTCGTCGCCGTCGCGGTTCACGCGCGCCTTGTCGAAGAGCTCGATCGTGCCCTTGCGGTCGTCGATCTCCAGGCGCAGCGCCTCGCCGTCCATCCAGCCGCCTTCCTTGCCCGGTTCCTTCGGATCCTGGCGCTGCCGGAAGTGGACCGGGGCGCCGGTCGCGGTCGTGAGCTGGTAGCCCTCCGGGTCCTGGCGCACGACCAGGCGCTCGGAGCGCACCGTCAGCGTGCCCTTGGTGACCACGACGTTGCCCTCGAAGATGTTGAGCCGGCGCGTCTCGTCCGACTGCATGCTGTTCGCTTCGATCTGCGTTGGCTTGTCCTTGTCGGCTTTCTCCGCGCGCGCCGGCGCGGCGCTCGCAAGCGCGATGGCGAGGAAAATCGACGCGGGGCGGCAGGCGGCGCTCATTGCGCCTTCTTGCCCTCGGCCGGCGGGTCGAAGCGGCCGCGCACGTTCTGCCGCAGGAGAAGTTGCCCCGACTCGTAGTTGTACTCCATGCCTTGGCCATCGAGGCGGCGCGTGTCGTCCTCGATGCGCACGTCGCGGTCGGTGAGGGCGAGCGTGCGGTCGCGCACGACATGGAGGAAGCTCGTCGTGAGGCGCGCCTCCGGGCGCTCGCCGCGCGCCTCGCGCACGAGCACGACGTTGTCGTAGAGGAAAATTTCGTCGCCGTCCCGCGAGAGCGCGCCGCGCTGGGCCCGCACGCTCATGCGCGATTCGCCCGGCTTGCTCTGCACGAAGCGCGGCTCGACGAGCTCGGTCGTGTCGTCGTCCGGGTAGTGGATCATCTTCGCCGCGGCAAGCGTCGATTCGGGCGCGCCCTGGTCGTTGTAGGTGGTGGCGGCGAACTTGTCGATGAGATAGTCCGGATCGTGCCGGCGCAGCTCCGGCCGCGGCTCCTCCTCGCGCACCGTGCGCTCGAGGTAGAACGTCGTCAGGGCGAGCGCGCCCATGAGGGCGAGCGGGAAGACCCGCGTCGTCGAGAGCCTCACCGCAGGTACCAGGCGATGACGTGCCGGAGCGTCCCCTGCGCGCGCATGATGTATTCACACACCTCGCGCGCTGCGCCAGACCCCGAAGGGGTGGCCGCGACGTGGTGCGCGCGCTTCCTCACGTCCTCGGGCGCCTCGTGCGTCGTGCAGGCGAATCCGCAGCGCAGGAGCACCGGCACGTCGACGAGGTCATCGCCCATGAAGCCGGTCTCGTCGCGATCGAGCTTCAGCTTCTTGAGCAGCCGCTCGTAGCTCTGGCGCTTGTCCTGCGATCCCTGCACCACGTGCTGCACGCCGAGCTGCGCGCCGCGGATCGCGACCGCCGGCGACGCGCGGCCGGACAGGAGCCCGACGTGCACGCCGCTCTTCGAGAGGAGCTGCAGCCCGAGGCCGTCGAGGGAATGGAATGCCTTGATCTCCTCGCCCGAGGGGCTGTACCAGAGGTTGCCGTCGGTGAGCACGCCGTCCACGTCGAACAGCATCAGCTTGACGCGCCGCGCCCGATCCAGCGCGTCCGGGGAAGCGAATTGCATGCTTCCTAGATCACCTTCGCCTTGAAGAGATCGTGCATGTTGAGCGCGCCCACGAGGATCCCGTGGTCGTCCACGACGAGGAGCTGGTTCACCTTGTGCTCCTCCATCAGGTGGACTGCCTCGGCCGCGAGCATGCCGCGCCGCACGGTCTTCGGCCGCGGGGTCATGACTTCATCGACCCGGCGGCCCTCGATGCTGCCGGACTTCTCGAGCGCCCGGCGCAGGTCGCCGTCGGTGAAGACACCCTTCACCGTCCCGCGCTCGTCCACGACCGCGGTCATGCCGATGAGCCCCCTCGACATCTCGCGCACCGCGTCGGCGAGGCTCGCGCCGCTTGGCACGCGCGGAGCCTCGTTGCCGGTGCGCATGACGTCGGAGACGTGGAGCAGGCTCTGCTGCGCGAGCGCCTGCCGAGGCAGGCGGCCGCGCGGATGGCTGCGCGCGAAATCGGCGGCCGAAAAGCCGCGCGCGTCGAGAAGCGCGACCGCCAGCGCATCGCCGAGCGCGAGCGCTGCCGCGGTGCTCGCGGTCGGCGCGAGGTTGAGCGGGCACGCCTCCTGCGCGACCGCCGAATCCAGATGAACGTCGGCCTCGCGCGCGAGCGGGGACTGGGCGTCGCCCGTGATCGTGATGAGCTTCGCCCCGAGCCGCTTCACGACCGGGACGATCTCGAGCAGCTCGCTGCTCATCCCGGAATTGGAGATCGCGATGAAGATGTCGCCGCCCTCGATCATGCCGAGGTCGCCGTGGCTTGCTTCCGCGGGATGGACGAAGTACGCCGGTGTGCCAGTGCTGGAAAGCGTCGAGGCGATCTTGCGCGCGATGTGGCCGGACTTCCCGATGCCGCTCACGATCACGCGTCCGCTGCGCTGCTGCACGAGCCCGACGGCGTGGAGGAATCGCTCATCGAGCCGGTCGATGAGCGCGCGGATCGCCTCGGACTCGATGGCGAGCACCCGGCGCGCGAGGGCGAGCGTCGGGCTTTCCGCCGGCTTGCGAGCCGCCTTTATCATAGGGGACGGAGTATAGCCCAAGGCTTCGCCCGACCCGCCGATGGAGGAGACCGGAAACGTCCTGAGCGCAGCGCTGCTCCTGCTCACGAGCGGCGTGCTTGCCGTCGTTGCATGCCGCGCGCTGCGCTGGCCGCCGATCGTCGGTTACGTGCTTGTTGGCATCGCGCTTGGTCCGGGCGTGCTGGGCCTCCTTCCCGAGCGCGAGGCGATCGGAAGCCTCGCCGAATTCGGCGTCGTCTTCCTCATGTTCTCGATCGGTCTCGAGTTCAGCCTGCCCAAGCTCATCGCGATGCGGCGCTTGGTGCTCGGCCTCGGGTCCGCGCAAGTCGCCGCGACGCTCGCCATCGGGGTCGCGGGCTCGCTCGCGGCCGGCCTCGGGTGGCAGGCCGGCCTCGCGATCGGCGGCGCGCTCGCCATGTCGTCGACCGCCATTGTCTCGAAGCTCCTCGCCGAGCGCGCCGAGCTCGAGACGCCGCACGGGCGAGAGGTGATCGGCGTGCTGCTCTTCCAGGATCTCGCCGTCGTGCCGCTCCTCGTGCTCATCCCGGCGCTCGGGCAGCCGGCGGAACGCATCGGCGCCGAGGTCGTCTTCGCGCTTCTCAAGGCGGCGGCCGTCCTCGCCGCGCTCCTCCTCGCGGGTCCGGCGGTCATGCGCGCATGGCTCGGCCTGGTCGCGCGCCGGCAATCCACCGAGCTCTTCGTCCTGAACGTGCTCCTCATTACGCTCGGGCTCGCATATCTCACGAGCCTCGCGGGGCTCTCGCTCGTGCTGGGCGCGTTCCTCGCGGGCATGCTGATCTCGGAAACTCAGTTTCGCTTCCAGGTCGAGGAGGACATCAAGCCCTTCCGCGATGTCCTGCTCGGCCTTTTCTTCGTCACCGTCGGCATGATGCTCGATCCCGCGATTCTCGCGAGGCACGCCGTCGCGGTGGTTTCGCTTTTCCTCGCGATCGTCGTCGGGAAGTTCGGCGTGGTGCTCTCGCTCTCCCGCTTTTTCGGGAGTCCCTCGGGGACAGCGCTGCGAACCGGCCTCGCCCTCGCCCAGGCGGGCGAGTTCGGCTTCGTGCTGCTCTCGCTCGCCGCCAGCGCGCGCCTCGCCGGCGGCGAGGCGCTCCAACCGCTTCTCGCGGCGATGGTCCTTTCGATGCTCGCCGCGCCCGCGCTGATCGGGGCGAGCAATCGAATCGCGCTCCGCTGGTCGCGCTCGGAATGGATGGAGCGCTCGCTCGAGCTGCACCGCGTCGCCGTGCAGTCGCTCGAAGCCGAGCGCCACGTCGTGATCCTCGGCTATGGCCGCAACGGGCAGCGCCTCGCGCGCCTGCTCGAGGCGGAGGGCGTGCGCTACGTCGCGCTCGACCTCGATCCCGAGCGCGTGCGCGAGGCGCGCGCCGCGGGCGACACCGTAGTCTTCGCGGATAGCGTGCGGCGGGAAGCACTTGCCGCAGCCGGAGCCGCTCGGGCGGCCGCGGTGGCGATTACCTTCGCGGACGCCGCTGCGGCGGTGAAGGTCCTCGCGCACGTCCACGAGCTCAATGCGGCGGTGCCGGTCGTCGTGCGCGCGCGCGAGGAAAGCGACATCGAGCGCCTGAAGAGCGCCGGCGCCTCCGAGGTCGTTCCGGAGGCCTTCGAGTCGGGCGTCATGCTCGCTTCCCATACCCTCGTGCTCGTCGGCGTGCCGCTTTCGCGCGTGATGCGCCGCATGAGCGTGGTGCGGAGCGAGCAGTACGATCTGCTGCGCGGGCTTTTTCCGGGCGGAGGTGAGGCGGCCGACGCCGGCCTTCGCCTCCATTCGGTCGGCGTGGGTCCCGCCTCGGTCGGGAAGACGCTCGGTTCCCTTCGGCTCGAATCTCTCGGCGTCGAGGTTCGCGCCGTCCGGCGCCGCAGCTCGGCCGCGCGCCTCTCGCCGGGCGAGGCCGGCAGCCTCGAACCCGGAGATGTCGTGGTGCTCCTGGGCGCCCCCGACGCGCTCGAAGCGGCGGAGGACCGCCTCCTCCAGGGCGGTTAAGCGAAAAAAAAGCCGGCACGAGGCCGGCTTCTTTCTAAGAGCTGCTGACGCTTAGAGCGAGCGGCAGAGCAGGTAAGTGTTAGTGCCGTTTTCCGCGTAGGCCGCCGTCGCCGGATTCGTCGTGGCCGGGTTCGGCCCAGACTGAAGCAGGCCGCGAACGTTTCCGGAGATGGGAATCCCGTCGTCCATCTGCGTGTCCGTGGCGATGGCAATCTTGTCCGGCAGGTTGGCCGAGCAGACGATGAGGCTGGCAAAGCCGCCCAGGCCCGCCCCGTTCGTGCCGAGCGTGGGGCCGACGGGGCTGTTGCCGTCGCCGGTCTGGACGCCAAGCAGGCCGGTCACGGCATTGAAGGGTTGCGAGCCGCCGTTGCCGGACACAAATCCGGCGCGACGCAGGTCGTCCCACCAGAGGCACGTCTCGGCAGTTCCCGCGGCGACCGTGGTCGGGCAAGTGGTGTTGTAGGCACCGGCAACCTGGCCGTTGCCATCGCCGGCAACGGCGCCCGTCCAGCGCGTTGCCGCGCCCGGATCGTCGCCCGGAATCGCGCGGTAGCGGTCCTGATAGCCGTAATAGGCGGCCGAAATGCCGGAAAAGTCGGCGATGATGTTCTTGATCTTGGCCTGAGTGATCATCTCCTGGCCCTTCAGGATGCCGCCGAGCAGCAGCCCGATGATGACCAGCACGATCGCGATTTCCACGAGCGTGAAGCCGCGTTGTTGTTGCCTCATGTGAACCCTTTCTCCCCTGGAACCCCCAGGTATCGGGGGTGTGATCGCAAAGTGTATGCCAGTGTCAACTCCCCGGCAAATCAAGAGCTTGTACCTTTCAGTTCCCGCAAGCTCGTCGATATCCTGACAATTCAGTCGAGCGGTCGACGCTTGGGCGCGTCCCCAACTTCACCCTTGGTCTTGGCCTCGAGCTCTTCCAGGCGCTGCTTGAGGAACGCCGCTTCGGCCGGGTCGCGGATGTGGCCGCTCGCGAGCAGGCCGCCGAGGAGGACCTTGGCCGCCTGAAGCTCGTTCATATCCTCGAGGATGAAGACCTTCATCTGCCGCGCCCAGCCCGGGACGTCGGGCGCGCTCACGTCGTGGTCGATGGCCTCGGCATAGCGGAGCGCGAGCGGGAGGTCGTGCAGCCGGTGCTTGGCTACCAGGCTCGCCTGCGCGAGCGCGGGCCAGCGCCGGTCCGGGTCTCGAAGGAATGCCGCGTACACGAACTCGAGCATGGCGCGCATGCGGACCGGATCCGGGACCTCCGCGTAGACGCGCGAGGCGAGGAAGAGCGGATATTCGCTGCGCGGGTCCAGGTCGAGCGCGAGCTGCAGCCATTGCGCAAGGCGCGCGTAGTCGAGTTTCTGGTACGGAAGCTCGTTCTCGCCGCCGAGATCGAATGCCTGCACGTACACCATGGCAAGCCTCGATGCGGCCGGCCGCTCGTCGAAGCTCGCGAGCCTGAGCGCCGCCGTCGAAGGCGCAGGCGGCAGATCCGCCGCGCGTCGACTTTCGGGCTTGGAGAGCGAATGGAGCGTGACCTGGGCAGCGAGCGCTATCGCGAGCGCCGCCCAGAGCAGCGTCGGCACTTCCGATACCGGCTTTTCGTCCCGCGCGCTCAAACGCTGCGCCGGTGGAAGTCGATCAGGCCGGCCAAGGTCACGAGCGCGCCGAACACCACCAGGCCGGTGAGCGCCGCGACGTAGGCGCCAGCAGGCGGCGCCCCATAGAGCAACCATTCGGCGCGCGTGACCTGATCGAGGCGAGGGAGCACCGCGGCGAGCGCATCTACCGAGTGCTGCTCGACCTTTGCAGCGAACGTGGGATCGCTGAGCGGGCCGGATGCGATCGCCTGCATGGTGGCGATGGAGCGCCCGAGCACGTAGAGCCCGAGGGTGGCGGCCATGGCCGGCACCAGCTGCGCGAGCGTCATTGCGAAGAAGAGCGTCACCGCCGCCGCCAGCACCGCCTCGCAGGCGAGCGATGCTCCCCAGCACGCCACGAGCGAGGGCCGCGCCCACCAGAAGAGCGGCGCGCAGAACGCGGCGCTGAGCGCGACGGCGCAGAGCGCGAATCCCGCCAGCCGGCCGAGGTAGTGCGTCGAACGCCGAAGCGGCAGCGCGAGCATGAGCTCCAGGCCCTTGTCGTTGATTTCCCGCAGCGTGCTGGCGGCGACATGGGCGCACACGAGGAAGATGGCCGCGGAGCGCAGCACCGCGGCGGCGACTGACAGCTCGAGCGCCTGGCTTTCCGTGACGGCGACCTGCGCGAGAAAGCCCGCGAGGCCGATGACCGCGATGAGCGTCGCACCCGCGAGCCACGGGAGGCCGCTTCGCATTGCTTCGAGGAATACGAACCGCGCTAGAGTGGCCGCCGCCATGGGTTCGTTTGTAGACTAGCCTCGCGCACTTCGCCATGCAACCGGCCCCCCGACCCGCGTCGATGACCGCGCCTCCGCTTGCGCCGCCGGGGCTGCCGCGCCTTGCACAGCTCAGCTGGGCGCGATCGCAGGAGCATTGGCGCTTCGTCGTGATCGCCATGCTC
>JAFAGU010000035.1 GCA_019237595.1 Betaproteobacteria bacterium
GGGAGGATCGGTTTAGTCGCGGCTTTCGTTTTCGGCATGCGGCGAGCCTAGCGTAGCGCGCGGCGCGCGGCAGGAGCGTTTCGCCTTCGCCGCGCCGACCTTTACCATACGGCCATGGCTGCCGCGACCTGCCCCTGGTGCAGCGCCCCGCGAGCGGACGGGCCGAGCTGCCCGCGCTGCGGCGCGAACTACGCGAAGGCGGAGCAGATCAAGTCCAAGGGCAGGGCGGCTGAAGTTGCGGTTCCTGCACCTGCTCCTGAAGTAGAGGGTGCGTTGCGCTCGAGTGCCCTCCCCCAGGGAGGCGAGTTTCTGAAGTCGCAGGATTCCCTCGACGGGCTCCCGCAGGTCGAGGACGAGCAGTTCGAGTGGTGGGCGTGCCTCATCGCGGTTCCGGCGGCGCTTCTCCTCGGCGCGCTCTTCCATATGGTGCTGCCGGGATTGCAGCGCATCTTCCTCGGCATGCCGGTCCACGAGCTCGGCCACGCGGCCACGGCCTGGTTCACGGGCCACTGGGCGATCCCGACGCTCTGGAAGACGATGTGGGGCGAGGAGCGCGGCTTCGTCATGCCGCTCCTCCTCGCGGGCGGCCTCGGCTGGGTGATCTGGAAGGGCCGCGCGGCCGAAAGCCCGCTCCTCATGGCGCTCGGCGCGTCGCTTCTCGTCGTGCAGGTCGTCGGCACGTTCCTGATCAAGCCGGCAACCGCGCTCGCGCTCATCACCTGGGGCGGCGACGGCACGGGGATGATCCTCGCCACGGCGCTCATGGCGAGCTTCTTCTTCGGCAAGGAGACGCAGCTCTACCGCGGGTCGCTGCGCTGGGGCTTCCTCGTCATCGGCGCCGGGGCCTTCGCCGACATGTTCGGCACGTGGTGGGCGGCGCGCAGCGACTTCGGCGCCATTCCCTTCGGCGAGATGGAAGGCGTCGGGCTCTCCGACCCGACGAAGCTCGTCGACGACTACGGCTGGGCGACCGAGGCGATGGTCCGCCGCTACGTCGTCACGGGCGCGTGCTGCCTGCTCGCGCTCGCGGCCCTGTACGCATGGGGCGTGATGCGCGCGCGCCCGAAGCACTCGCGACCGTAGCCGGTCGCGTCCTCGCAGGGCGGCACCTACTTTGCAGTCCGCGTTGCCGCGCGGCGTCGCCTTGGCATCGTGCTTGCTCCATCCCGGTACTGACTGTAGAGAAAGGAGAGCCTATGAAAGCGAAAGTGCTTGCAGTGGCGGTTCTTTCCGCGGTGTCGGCCGGAGCGTTCGCTGACACGGTGGTGCCCGACAAGGCGCCCGTCGTGGCTGCCCCTGTGGTGGCCGCGCCTGTGGTGACGGCGCCCGCGGTGGTTGCTCCGGTGACGACGGGAACCATCGTCGCCAGCCCGTCGGCGGGCAGTTCGGCGCAGGTCGTGGCTCCCGCGGTCGTGACGCCGGCGCCGGTGGTGGCCACGCAGCCCGCGGTCGTCGTGCCGGTGTACCCGCAGGCGCCCGTGACGCCGGAGCCGGGCCAGAGCGGGCCGGGGGCGATCAACAAGACGCGCCCGGGCATCGACGACTCGATGAACCACTCGACCCGCGACGCGGGAACGAGCAGCGCGGGCGGGTAACGCCGGCCGCAGCTCGGGACGAGGGGAAGGCCTCCGGGCCTTCCCCTTTTCTTTTCTAGAAGGGCGCGGGGCCTACTTCAGCTCGAGCGCGCCGTTAGAGAAGCGGCCGCGGTAGCTCTTCCCGCCGGCGCGGAAGCTCACTTCCTCGCCGCGCACGCGGCCCGAATCGATCGGCACGGCCTTGCCGTCGGTCGTGAGCGTGCCGTGGACCTTCTGGAAATCCTGCTTGAGGACGAGCTCGCCCGCGCTCGTCTTGTAGGTGCCCGCGACCTTCGCCGGCACGATCCACAGGAGCGCCGTGCACCAGTACGCGTCGCAGCCGTCGCCCGGCCCGAGCTTCGAGGTCTGGTCGGGCTCCCACTCGCCCATGGTGAAGGTGTTGGACACGACCCGCGTGCCGGGCTTCAGGTCGAGGATGCGCGGGCGGAGCTTGAGGTTGATCTCCGGCAGCAGGAACATCGTGATCACGGTCGCCTTGGAGAGGTCGGTCTCGAAGAGGTCCGCCTTCATGAACTTGGCGCGCTCCGAGACGCCCGCCTTCTCGGCGTTCTTCTGCGAGAGCTCGACCATGCTCGGGTTGTACTCGATGCCCACGGCCTGCGCGCCGCGCTTCGCCGCGGTGATCACCGTGCGCCCGTCGCCGGAGCCCAGGTCCATGACGAAGTCCTTCGACGTCACCTTGGCGAGGTCGAGCATGCGGTCGACGAGCGCCTGCGGCGTGGGCACCCACACGACGTCCTTGCCTTCCTGGCCGACGGAAGGCTGGTAGCCGGGGTCGGCGGGCTGCGCCTGCGCGAGCGCGACGGCGGCGGAAAAGGCGAGCGAGAGCGCGAGGAGGATTCTCATGGTCAGTCCACGATGGCTTGGTTGACGAGGGCGTTGACGACGTAGCGGTAGTGCCAGCGGATCGTGCCCGGCGACTGCGCCATGAAGACGACGGCGAGCTGCTCCTTCGGATCGGCCCACCAGTTCGTTCCGTAGGCGCCCGGCCAGGAGAACGTGCCGACGGAGCCCATCGTGCGCACCACGCCTGGCGTCGTCTGCACGGCGAGCCCGAGGCCGAAGCCCATGTCGGCGCGCGTCGGGTCGGTGTTGCCGATGAGGTTCACCATCGTGGGCGAGAGCTGGTTCGAGAGCATGTATTCGACGGTCTTGCGCGCGAGCACGCGCTTGCCCTCGAGCTGGCCGCCGTTCAGGAGCATCTGCGCGAAGCGCAGGTAGTCGGCCGCGGTCGAGACAGCGCAGCCGCCGCCGCACTCGAACTTGAGCGGCTTGGAGAGGTCGAGGACGAATTGCGGCTTGCCGCTGTCGGGATCGTTGGCGAGCGCCTTCGCGTAGCGCTTCTGCTTTTCGGGCGGCACGACGAAGCCCGTGTCCTTCATCCCGAGCGGCTTCCAGAGATTGGCTTCGAGGTAGCGGCCGAGCGTCTGGCCGGAGAGCTTCTCGATCACGAGCCCGAGGACGTCGAGGCCGAAGCCGTAGTCCCACGTCGAGCCGGGCTGGTGCAGCACCGGGAGGCTCGCGAGCTTGTCGAGGAACTCGGCGCTCGTCATGGCGCTCGCGGCGGTCCCCGAAGACGCGGGATAGAGCTTGTGCACCGGCGTCGAGCCGCGGCCGCCGTAGATGATGCCGGAGGTATGCCGCATGAGGTCCATGATCGTCGGCTGGCGAACCGCGGGCACGAGGTCGAACCCGGCGCCGCCGTCGTTCGAGCGGAGCACGGCCACCTGCTGCTTGCCGAACTGCGGCAGGTAGTTGCCCACGGGGTCGTCGACCGAGACGGCGCCTTTCTCGACGAGCTGCAGGCCGCCGGCGGCAACCATGGGCTTGGTCATGGACGCGATGCTGAAGATCGCGTCGGGGGTCATCTTCGTCCCGGCGTCCTTGTCGAGGTAGCCGAACGCTTGGTAATAGACGAGCTTTCCCCTGCGCGCGATGGCGACCACCGCGCCGGGAAGGCGGCCCTTCTGGATATCGGCATTGAGCACCTCGGCGAGTTGCGCGAGGCGCTCGGAGGACATGCCGACGGCTTCGGGCTTGGCGCGCGGCAGCGGATCGGCTGCCAGCGTGGAGAAAGAAAGGACGAGACCGGCCAGGAAAAAGAGGATCTTCATGAGGACTCCTTCGGGACCGGGGAATTCTAGTGGCGCTTGCCTCGCAAGGCTCTCCTATTCCGCAATCCTGCTCAGGGTTTTGGCGCCGGCACCGGAATGTTCTCCGGATGGCACTCGGTGTCAGGATCGATGTGCGCCCAGGGGCGCGCGGTAGACGTCCAGATGTTTCCGGTGATACGCAGCGCGCTCGAGTCGTCGAGCGTGCCCGCGCGCACGACGAGGAAGCCCGGATCCGGGTTGCGGTGGCTGTAGATCGGCGAGCCGCAGCTCGCGCAGAAATGGCGGCTGAGCGTGCGGCCGCTGCGCGTCGCGGAGTCGTCGTACTTTTTCGTCTCGCCTTTCGTCAGGCGAAAGCTTGCGCTCGGCACGACCGCGTTCACGGTGCCGCTCGCGCCGGAGGATTTCTGGCAATTGACGCAGTGGCACGCGCGCAAGCCCGCGATCGGCGCGTCGATCTTGTAGCGGATGGCGCCACACAGGCAGCCGCCCGTAAATTCAGCCATCGAAATTTCTCCTTTGCTTTCAGCCCATGATAGCCGCGCGGCCCGGCGCTTGCATCGTTCGGCTCACCCGCGCAACAAGCGCGGATTTCCCAAGCAGTCTCCCCAGAGCGAAAGGAACGAAATGAAGGCGAAGCTATTGGCATTGGCAGTTCTTTCCACCGCGGCCGTGAGCGCGTTCGGCGCCGAGACCGTGTACTACCCGGCGACCACCGGGACCGTCGCGCCGATGGTCTACGGCACCAATACAACGACGGTGGTCGCGCCGACTGCCAGCGCGGGCGCGGGCACGCCGGTGGTGCTCGTCCAGGGCCGCACCGTGACGATTCCCGCGGGCGGGCTGCAGAACGGAGGCACGGTGCTCGCTGCCAACAGCGCGAGCGCGCCGATCCTCGTGACGATGCGGCCTGGCGAAAGCGGGCCGGGGAGCGCCGACAAGGTGCGCGGGTTCGAAGGCATCGGCCCGTCCGCCTCCACGTGGGACATCGGCACGAGCAGCGCGGGAGGCTGACAGCCTTTCCCAACCAAGCCGGGTTATGCTTCGCGCCTCCATGGAGCGCGAAGCCCCCCGGCGTCTCTGGTCCCAGCACCTCGCGAACCTCGCGAGGGCGGTGTTCTGGATTTTCCTCGTTGCGATCGTCCTCCTGCAGCTCTTCGGCGGCCGCGGGCTCGAGAAGGAGCGCGCGGCGATGCTCGGGCGCTTCGAGGCCGAGCGCAATTCGCGCGTCATCGCCCTCATCCACCGCCAGGAGAGCGCGAGCGTCCTCGGCGTGCCGGTCTCCGCGAGCATCAGCATCGACGACTCTGAGGCCGTCCTGCGCGCCATCCGCCTCACGCCGCCCGAGCAGCCGATCGACGTCATCCTGCACACGCCCGGCGGGCTCGTGCTCGCCGCCGAGCAGATCGCCAAGGCGCTCGTCGAGCGCAAGGGCAAAGTCACGGTCTTCGTGCCGCACTACGCGATGAGCGGCGGCACGCTGATCGCGCTCGCCGCGGACGAAGTGGTGATGGACCCGAACGCGGTGCTCGGCCCGGTCGACCCGCAGATCGGCGACATGCCGGCCGCCTCGATCGTGAAGGCGGTCGAGATCAAGGGCCCCAAGAATTCGTCGGAGGAGATGCTCATCCTCGCCGACATCTCGCAGAAGGCGCGCATCCAGGTGGCGAGCTTCGTCGCGAGCGTCCTCCTCAAGCACATGCCGGAGCGCCAGGCGCTGCAGGTCGCCACGGTGCTCACGGAAGGGCGCTGGACGCACGATTTCCCGATCACCGTGAACACGGCGAAGAGCCTCGGGCTCAAGGTCTCCACCGAAATGCCGCGCACGGTCTACGACCTCATGGACCTCTACCCGCAGGGCGGCGGCATCCGGCCCTCGGTGTGGTACGTGCCGATGCGCCGGACCACTCAGCCTTCCCAGCCCGGCTTGCCCGGACCCGCCTCGTCGCCGGAAGGCAAGAGCGCGCCCGCGCCGACGAAGTAGCGGCGAGCCCCGCGCCGGCCAAGCTGCGGGACGCGCTGCGGCGTCAGCGGCCGAGGTGCTTGTCGAAGAAGCGCGCGATCTCCTCGAATGCCTCGCGGCTCTCCGGCGCGTTCGGGTCGCGGTAGTACTGAGCGTGCGACTGGCCCTCGAACACCTGGAGCGTCGCTTCCACGCCCGCCTGGCGGAGCTTGCGATGCACGCGCACGGTGTTGCTGAGGAGCAGGTCGCGCGTGCCGGTGGTGAGGATCGCGGGCGGGAAGCCGCTCAGGTCGCCGTACACCGGCGAGAGCAGCGGATCCTTCAGGTCGCGCCCGGCGGTGTAGAGCTTCGCGCGCTGGTCGCAGTTCGCGCCGTAGGCGACGAGAACGTTGTCCACCATGGCGTTGGTCTGGAACGAGTCGCCCGCGCCGGTGAGGTCCGACATCGGCGTGCCGGGCGCGATCGCGCCGGGGAGCGGCAGCTTCTCCTGCTTCGCGCGCAGCACCATCGCGAGCGTGAGGTTGCCGCCCGCGGAGGAGCCGAAGATCGCCATGTTCTTCGCCGGCGTCGTCTTCACGAGGGCCTTCCACACCGTCATCGCATCGTCGAGCGCGGCCGGGTAGGGGTGGTCCGGCGGCACGCGGTAGTCCACGGCGACGATCTTGTAGCGCCCGAAGCCCGCCATGTAGATCGGCTCGACCGTGAGCGACTCGCCCGAGAAGCTCGCGAAGCACCCGCCGTGCACGTGCACGAGGAGGCGGTTGCGGTTCTCCGGCGCGATCGTCTCCGGCGTGACGATGTAGGCCTTCACGCCGTCGATGGTGGTGGGCTCCACCTTTACCTTGAGCTGCTCGCGCAGTGCCGGCAGCCCCTTCACCGTCGCCGCCTCCACCGCGCCGATCTGCTTCTTCCATTCCTCCGCGGTCGGCGGAAAGACGTTCCAGGTCCCGGAATAGGGCTGCGCGATGAGCTTCTGGATTTCCGGGCTCACCGTCTGCGGGACGGGGATGCTCTTCGCGGGGACCTCACGGTTCTGCGCTTTGGCAGCTACTGAAAAGATCAACGAGAGAAGAAAGACAAAGCAGATTCTGGTCATGGGCCCGCTCCTCCAGTCAGCGGTCAGGCATAATGGCCAAAAGGGGGGAGTCATGACAAGCGCTGGAGTGGTTCTCGTGGTCCTGCTGGCGATCGCGCTGGCGGTGGTGATCTGGGGCGTGATGCGCTACAACGGGCTCGTCGCCGTCAAGAACGACGTGCAGCGCGCCTGGTCCAACATCGACGTGCTGCTCAAGCAGCGGCACGACGAGATCCCGAAACTCGTCGAGACCTGCAGGCAATACAAGCAGTTCGAGCAGGAGACGCTAGTCAAGGTGGCCGAGGCGCGCAGCCGGGTCGGCGCGGCGCGCGAGGCGCGGGACGTGGCCGCGCTCGGGCCGGCCGAGGCAGCGCTACGCACGAGCCTCGCGGGCCTCTTCGCGGTGGTGGAGCGCTATCCCGACCTCAAGGCGAACCAGCAGTTCATGCAGCTCCAGACGCGCATCTCGGGGCTCGAGAACACGATCGCCGACCGGCGCGAGTACTACAACGACGTGGTGAACGTGAACAACATCATGGTCGAGCAGTTCCCGGACGCCTTCATCGCGCGCATGTTCAACTTCAAGGAAGCGCAGCTCCTGCACTTCGACGCGGCCGAGACGGCCGACGTCGACATGCGCAAGCTCTTCGCCGCCTAGCGGCCGAAGAACGCGTAGGCGATCGTTCCCGCGCCGCCGGCGAAGGCGGCGAGGTACAGCCACGCCCAGATCGTCATGTCGAGGCGCAGCTGCGCGTGGCTCTCGCCGCTGATCACGTACTCGCGCCCGTCGCGGGGCTTCGACATGAGGTTCTGCGGCTTGGGCGGATGCCGGGCGAGGTCCTGCTCCACGGTGAGGCGCGCCGCCTGCTCGACGTTCTGCCATTCCGCGAGCGTGAATTCCTTTCCGCGCGCGCCGAAGCGCGCGAGGAGCGCCGGCATGTCCCGCTTCCACACCGAGAGCAGGTGGCCGACCCGGTCCTGCACCTCGCTCGCCGGCACGGTGCCGCCGCTCGTCGTGAACTGGCCGAGGACGCACAGCGGGTCGCGGGGCACGATGAGCTCCTCGGTCCAGGACTCGCGCTTGTCGCTGAAGTGGTTCTGGCGCGTGCCGATCATGGACGCCCCGGCCGGATCGACGATGCACTCGCCGGTGCCGTCCGACATGGCGAAGGACCAGATGCTCTCGTCGCGATCGGTGTCGGTGACGTTCCCCTCGCTGTCGTAGGTCTTGTGCTCGTAGCGGAACCAGCAGCAGCGCACGCCGGTGGGGCTCGTGACCGGCCGGTCGGGGAAAAAGTCGGCGCGGCCCTCGAAGCGCGCGTAGCCCTGCGCGGCGGTGGCGATCTTCGAGAGCGGCACCTCCTCGAGCGCGCGCAGGCGCTGGTTGGATCGCAGCCACCCCCAGAACGAAGCAAGCATGACCCCCGCCGCCGGGACGGCGATGGTGGCGGGCTGCCGCGCGTTTTCGTGGCCGGCGAAGATCACCGCGACGACGCCTGCGGCGACGGCGCCGAGGATGAGGGGCGCGCGGAACTCATTGAGTCCAATCGAGAGGAAGCTCACCCACGAGAGCTCCTGGCGGAGGGTGCGCGGCTGCATGGGCGTGGAGTTTAGTTGGTAAAGTGATTCCGTGAGAATCCCTCGCGCGCTGTCTTTCGCTGCTCTCGTCGCCGCCTGCGGGGCGGCGCCCGCCCAGCCCTATCCCTCGCGCAGCGTGACCTTCATCGTGCCGTTCTCGCCCGGCGGCGGCACCGACATCTCCGCGCGCACGGTGGCGGCGAAGCTCACGTCGAAGTGGGGGCAATCGGTGGTGGTGGAGAACCGCGCGGGCGCGGGCGGCATCCTCGGCGCCGACGCGGTCGCGCGCGCGAAGCCCGACGGCTATACGCTCCTCATCGCGAACGTCGGCACGCAGTCCATCAATCCGACGCTCTATCCCAAGCTTCCGTACGACCCGGACCACGCCTTCGCGCCGATCTCGCTCATCTGCGAGCTTCCGTTCGTGCTGATGGCGAGCCCTTCGTTCCCGCCCTCGTCGGTGAAGGAGCTCGTCGCCTACGTGAAGGCAAATCCCGGCAAGGTCACCTACGCGAGCTCGGGCCTCGGCGGCTCGCCGCACCTCACGGCGGAGCTCTTCCAGCTCCTCACCGGCACGACGCTCACGCACATTCCCTACAAGGGCGGCGGCCCGGCGATGACCGACCTCATGGCGGGGCACGTCGACATCCTGTTCGCCTCGGTGCTCGAGGGCTCGGGCTTCATCAAGACCGGGAAGCTGAAGGGTCTCGCCGTGACGCACGCGAAGCGCTCGCCCGCGCTGCCGGAAGTCCCGACCATCGGCGAGGCCGGCGTGAAGGGCGGCGAGTCGGGCTCGTGGATCGCGCTCCTCGGCCCTGCGGGCTTGCCGGCGGCCATCGTCTCCAAGGTCGGCGCGGACGTGAAGGAAGCGGTCGCGGCGCCCGAAGTGCAGGAGAAGCTCATCGCCCAGGGCGCCGTGCCGCAGGCGAGCACGCCGGCGGAGCTGCAGGCGCTCATCGACGCCGACCGCGAGCGCTACGGCCGCATCATCCGGGACAAGAAGCTGAAGGTCGAGTAGGCGCGGCTACGGCTCGAGCTGGCGCGCGTCGTCCGCGGTGAGATAGCCCTTGCGGCGCGTCTCCGGCATGGCGAGCGTCGCGACGAGCGCCACGGCGCTGATCGCCACTACGTACCAGAAGAACGTCGTCTCGTGGCCGGCCTGCTTGAACCACAGCGCGACGTACTCCGCCGTGCCGCCGAAGATGGCGTTCGCGATCGCGTACGAGAACCCGACGCCCAGGGCGCGCACGTGCATCGGGAAGAGCTCCGCCTTCACGAGGCCGCTGATCGAGGTGTAGAAGCTGACGCAAAGCATCGCCAGCATGACGAGCCAGAACGCCGTCAGCGGATCGCCGACCGTGGCAAGCGCATGCAGGATCGGCACCGTGACGAGCATCATGAGCACGGAGAAGCAAAGCATCGAGTTCCGCCGCCCGATCTTGTCGGCGAGCGCGCCGAATACGGGCTGGAGGATCATGAAGCAGAAGAGCGCCGCCGTCATGGTGGAGCTCGCCGTGCGTGCGTTCATGCCGGCCGTGTTGACGAGGTACTTCTGCATGTACGTCGTGAACGTGTAGAACGTCAGCGAGCCGGCGGCGGTGAACCCCATGACGACGAGGAAGGAGCGTGGGTAGCGGAACATGCCCTTGAGCGTCCCCGCGTCCGTGCGCGTGCGCGTCGCGTGCGACGTGGTCTCGGCCAGCGTGCGGCGAAGGAAGAAGGCAATCACGGCGGCGATCGCGCCGATGACGAACGGGATGCGCCAGCCCCAGCTGCGAAGCTCCGCGTCCGAGAGGAACTGCTGCAGGATGACGAGCACGAGGACGGCGAGGAGCTGGCCGCCGATGAGCGTCACGTACTGGAACGACGAATAGAAGCCGCGGTGCTCATGGGCGGCCACCTCGCTCATGTATGTCGCCGCCGTGCCGTACTCGCCGCCGACGGAGAGGCCCTGTACCAGCCGCGCGAGGAGCAGGAGCGCCGGCGCCGCGATGCCGATGCTCGCATAGGTCGGCAGCACGGCGACCAGCAACGAGCCCGCGCACATCAGCACGACCGCCGCCATCATCGAGAAGCGCCGCCCGCGCTTGTCCGCCAGCCAGCCGAAGAGCCAGCTCCCGACCGGCCGCATGAGGAAGCCCGCAGCGAATACGCCCGCCGCACTGAGGAGCTGCGTGGTCTGGTTGCCCTTGGGGAAGAACTCCGAGGCGAAATAGAGGGCGGTGAACGAGTAGACGTAGAAGTCGTACCACTCCACGAGGTTGCCGGAGGAGCCGGCGACGATCGCCTTCACGCGCCGCAGGGCGTCGGAGGGCTCGTGCCGGTCGCGGGGACGGGAGGGGCCGTGGGCGAGGGTGGCCATGCGGCGATTTCTAGCAAGATAGCGACCCGCGCACGCGCGGACGGCGCGCCGTGCAGTATCCTCGCCGCATGGCGATCGACCTCCTCATCCGCGGCGGATTGGTGGTGGACGGCACCGGCGCTCCTCCGCGCAGCGCAGATGTCGGGGTTCTCGATCAAAGAATCGCCTTCATAGAGGATCGTTCAAAAGAAACGGCGAAACGCACCATCGACGCCTCGGGGCTGGTCGTCGCGCCCGGCTTCATCGATCCGCACACGCATTACGACGCGCAGATCTGCTGGGACGGGGCGACGACGCCTTCGTCGTGGCACGGCGTGACGACCGTCGTCATGGGCAACTGCGGCGTCGGCATCGCCCCGTGCCGCCCGGAGGCGCGCGAGGTCGCGATGCGCGACCTCGTGAACGTCGAGGCGATTCCCTTCGAGGTGCTGAAGGCGGGCATCACCTGGGACTGGGAAACCTTCCCGCAATATCTCGATGCCGCCCAGCGCCGCAAGCCAGCGCTCAACCTCGCTTTCCTCGCGCCGCTCACGCCTTTCAGGCACTACGTAATGGGGGAGGCATCGATGGAGCGGGCCGCGACCTCCTCCGAGCTTTCCGGGATTGCTTCTCTATTGAAAGAGGCGGTGGATGCAGGAGCATTTGGCTTCTCGAGCACGCTGCTCAACCAGCACATGGGCTACGGCGGGCGGCCGCTTGCGTGCCGGAACGCGAGCCGCGAGGAGCTGAAGGCGTACTGCAACGTGCTGCGCGAGCGCGGCAAGGGCGCGATCGAGTTCGCGATGACGCGCCAGATCGCGGTGCTCGACGACGACGCGCTCGGGCTCCTCGACTTCATGCTCGACGAGAGCCGCCGGCCGGTGACCTTCATCGCCATGTTCGACCGAGACGACCTCTCGGAGGCGGTCCGCACATCGCTTCGCAAGGCGGCGCCGATGATCGCGAAGGGCGCGCGGCCGCAGACCTCGCCGCTGCCGCTCACGCGCGAGGTGAACATGCGCAACCCGTTCTCCTTCGCCGGCTTCCCGTCGTGGAAGCGCGTCTTCGTAGACAAGTCGAAGGAGGCCCAGGCGGCGGTGTACCGCGACCCTGCCTTCCGCAGCCAGTTTCGCGAGGACCTGAAGAAGCCGGCGGCGATCGGCGACTGGAGCCGCTTCACCGTCCACGAGGTGAAGTCCGCGCGCCTCAAGCAGCACGAGGGCAAGACCGTGGCCGAGCTCGCGGCCGAGCGCGGCGTCGACGGCGTCGATGCGCTCCTCGACCTCACGCTCGAGGATGATCTCGAGAATGAGTTCACGCTCCAGTCCTACAACTCGCGCGAGGACCGCATGGCGGAGATCCTCAACAACCGCGACATGCTCCTCGGGCTGGGCGACGGCGGCGCGCACCTCGACATGCTCTGCGACTCGGGCTACCCGAGCTACGTGCTCGGCACCTGGGTGCGCGAGAAGAAGGTCCTCACGCTCGAGGAGGCGGTGCGCCGCATGACCTCCGATCCGGCGGACTTCTTCGGCATCAAGGATCGCGGCCGGATCAAGCCGGGCCTCGCGGCCGACCTGGTGGTGTTTGATCCGGAAAAGATCAATTCAAGCGGAAGGCCTGAACGGCTTTACGACCTCCCCGGCGGTGCGAAGCGCATGGTGGTGCGCTCCAAGGGCATCCACACGACGCTGGTGAACGGCGAGGTGACGTGGGAAGACGGCAAGCTCGCCGGCGCGCGCGCGGGGAAGGTGTTGCGCTCCTAGGCAGTCACCAGGCTGGCGGCGCCGAGCGCCCGGACTTCGGCCGCAAGCGCATCGGGGGCGACGATCGGGACCCAGTGTCCGACGCCTGGCAGGATCTTGACGGGCGCGGAGAAGAACCGGCCGGCAAGCTCGCGCGAGAGGTACGGATCGTCGTCGCCCCAGAGCACGCGGCACGGGACGCTTTCCACGAGCCTGCGGCGCATCGCCTCAAAGCCGGCAAAGAAATTGGTAGGCACGCACTTTCGGAACTGGCGGAGCGCCGTGCGCTT
>JAFAGU010000040.1 GCA_019237595.1 Betaproteobacteria bacterium
GCCGCCACCGCGGTCGTCACCTCGGCGATGTTCCGCACCTGAGAAGTGAGGTTCGCCGCCATGAAGTTCACGGATTCCGTGAGGTCCTTCCACGTGCCCGCCACACCCTGCACGTCCGCCTGGCCGCCGAGCTTCCCTTCCGTTCCCACCTCGCGCGCCACGCGCGTCACTTCGGAAGCGAAGGAGCGGAGCGTGTCCACCATCGTGTTGATGGTGGTCTTGAGCTCGAGCACCTCGCCCTTCACGTCCACCTCGATCTTCTTCGAGAGGTCCCCCTTGGCGACCGCGGTCGTCACCTCGGCGATGTTCCGCACCTGAGAGGTGAGGTTGCCGGCCATGAAGTTCACCGACTCGGTCAAGTCCTTCCACGTGCCCGACACGCCTTCCACTCGCGCCTGGCCGCCCAGAATCCCTTCCGAGCCGACCTCGCGCGCGACGCGCGTCACCTCCGAAGCAAAGGACGAAAGCTGGTCCACCATCGTGTTGATGGTGTTCTTGAGCTCCAGGATCTCGCCCTTCACGTCCACCGTGATCTTCTTGGAGAGGTCGCCCTTCGCGACGGCGGTGGTCACCTCGGCGATGTTCCGCACCTGGGACGTGAGGTTGCCCGCCATGAAGTTCACGGATTCCGTCAGGTCCTTCCAGGTGCCCGACACGCCCTGAACGTCGGCCTGGCCGCCGAGCTTGCCTTCCGTTCCCACCTCGCGCGCCACGCGCGTCACCTCGGCGGCGAACGAGCGGAGCTGGTCCACCATCGTGTTGACCGTGTTCTTGAGCTCGAGGATCTCGCCCTTCACATCCACCGTGTTCTTGCGCGAGAGGTCTCCCGCCGCCACGGCCTTCGTCACGTCGGCGATGTTCCGCACCTGCGAGGTGAGGTTGCCGGCCATGAAGTTCACGGATTCCGTGAGGTCCTTCCACGTGCCGGACACGCCTTCCACTTTGGCCTGCCCGCCGAGAATCCCTTCGGAGCCGACTTCGCGAGCCACGCGCGTCACTTCGGCAGCGAACGACGAGAGCTGGTCCACCATCGTGTTGATGGTGTTCTTGAGCTCCAGGATCTCGCCCTTCACGTCGACCGTGATCTTGCGCGAGAGGTCTCCGGCCTGCACCGCCTTCGTCACCTCGGCGATGTTCCGTACCTGGGAGGTGAGGTTGCCGGCCATGAAGTTCACCGACTCGGTCAAGTCCTTCCACGTGCCGGACACGCCTTCCACTCGCGCCTGGCCGCCCAGAATCCCTTCGGAGCCGACCTCGCGCGCGACGCGCGTCACCTCGGCAGCGAAGGAGGAGAGCTGGTCCACCATCGTGTTGATGGTGTTCTTGAGCTCCAGGATCTCGCCCTTCACGTCCACTTCGATCTTCTTCGAGAGGTCGCCCTTCGCGACAGCGGTCGTCACCTCGGCGATGTTCCGCACCTGGTCGGTAAGGTTGCCGGCCATGGAGTTCACCGAGTCCGTCAGGTCCTTCCACGTTCCGGCAACGCCTTTGACGCGAGCCTGGCCGCCAAGCTTCCCTTCGGTACCGACTTCCCTTGCGACCCGCGTCACTTCTGCCGCGAAGGAGTTGAGCTGGTCCACCATGGTGTTGATGGTGTTCTTGAGCTCCAGGATCTCGCCCTTCACGTCTACCGTGATCTTGCGCGAAAGGTCGCCCGCGGCCACGGCCTTGGTTACGTCGGCGATGTTCCGCACCTGGGACGTGAGGTTGCCCGCCATCGAGTTCACGGATTCCGTCAGGTCCTTCCACGTGCCCGCGACGCCCTGCACGTCCGCCTGGCCGCCGAGCTTGCCGTCGGTGCCGACCTCGCGCGCCACGCGCGTCACTTCGGAGGCGAACGAGCGCAGCGTGTCCACCATCGTATTGATCGTGCTCTTCAGCTCGAGCACCTCGCCCTTGACGTCGACCGTGATCTTCTTCGACAAGTCGCCCGCGGCCACCGCCTTCGTCACGTCGGCGATGTTCCGCACCTGCGAGGTGAGGTTGCCGGCCATCAGGTTCACGGAGTCGGTGAGGTCCTTCCACGTTCCCGATACGCCTTCCACCCGCGCCTGGCCCCCGAGAATCCCTTCCGAGCCGACTTCGCGGGCGACGCGCGTCACTTCGGAAGCGAACGAACGCAGCTGGTCCACCATCGTGTTGATCGTGGACTTCACCGTGAGGAATTCGCCCTTCACGTCCACTTCGATCTTCTTGGAGAGGTCGCCCTTCGCGACGGCGGTGGTCACCTCGGCGATGTTCCGCACCTGGTCGGTAAGGTTGTTCGCCATCGAGTTCACGGAATCCGTGAGGTCCTTCCACGTCCCCGCGACGCCCTTCACCTTGGCCTGCCCGCCGAGCTTGCCTTCCGTTCCCACTTCGCGCGCCACGCGCGTCACCTCGGCGGAGAAATTGCCGAGCTGCTCCACCATCTTGTTGATGGTCTTCGCCGTGCGGAGGAATTCGCCCTCGAGCGGGCGGCCGTCCATTTCGAGCGCCATCTGCTTCGAGAGATCGCCCTGCGCCACCGCGCCGATCACGCGCGCAACCTCGGAGGTCGGGTGGACGAGGTCGTCGATGAGCGAGTTGATGTTCTCCACCGACTCGTGCCAGATGCCGCGCGCGTTGGGAAGCGTGACGCGCTTCTTGAGCTTGCCCTCCTTGCCCACCACCTGCGAGAGGCGCGCGAACTCTTCGGCCATCGTAGCGCTCTGCTCGGTGAGATCGTTGAAGACTTCCGCGATCTTCGCGAAGACGCCGCTTCCGGCATAGGAGAGTCGCACGGTAGCGTCGCCGCGCTTGAGCGCGGTGAGCGCGTTGAGGACCTGCGTCATTTCGTCGGCTTGCGCGACGGCGATGGCTTCCTCGACTTTGACGGGCGTATTCATGCGTGTTTTCCCTCGAAGAAAAGGGCGGCGGAGCCCTCTTGAACGCTCCGGAGAATACTGGCAAGCGCCGCGACGAAACAGTCGCAGGAAGCCGACGGCTTGTAGCCGGAACGACTACAGCGCAGACTGTCGGGGAAAGGCCTACAAGGGAACGCGATCGGAGCTGCGCCGCCTTGGCGCATTCGCCTCGCTTTGGAGCGCAGCGCGTCGGTCATGCTCGGCGAAGATGATCTCCATCGCCTTCTCGAAGACCGCGCGCGGCGGCCCTGACTTGGCGGCGAGCCAGAGCGCGAGCTCGTGCGGATGGACGCCGAGGTAGGCGGCGAGGTTCTCCCGGCCGCCGCGGAGCGACTGGCACTGCTGCAGGATCCGGGCGCACATCTCCGCCCAGCGGGGCTGCTTTTCCATGCCCCGCGGAGGAGCAAGGACTGCGCCGGCTAGGTGGCGCCTTTCGCTTGGCTCTGCATCCAGTTCTGGAGGCCCAGCTTTCCGACGAGGCCGAGCTGAGTCTCCAGCCAGTCGATGTGCTGTTCCTCGGATTCGAGGATCTCCTCGAAGAGCTCCCGCGTGACGTAGTCCTTCACCGCCTCGCAATGGGCAATCGCAGCCTGGAGATCCGGGCGCGCGGCGCGCTCGAGCTTCAGGTCGCATTCGAGCGCTTCCTTCGCGTCCTCGCCGATCATGAGCTTGCCGAGGTCCTGCAAGTTCGGCAGGCCCTCGAGGAAGAGAATCCGCTCGATCAGGCGATCGGCGTGCTTCATCTCGTCGATCGACTCCTTCCTCTCGTACTCCTCGAGCGAGCGCAGGCCCCAGTTGCCGAACATGCGCGCGTGCAGGAAGTACTGGTTGATCGCGGTGAGCTCGTTGAAGAGCACCTTGTTGAGGTGCTCCACGACCTTCTTGTCGCCCTTCATCGGGTCCCCTGGTGAAGCGGCGCCTGGGCCTTCAGGCCTGGACGGCGCCCGCGCAGGGAGCTTTGCACACCTCGCGCAGGAGGTCCATGGCGCACTCGCGGCAGCGGCCGCAGCCGGAGGCGACGCCGAGCTGGGCGGTCAGGTCCTCGACCGACCGTGCGCCTTCCTCGGCGCAATCCTTGATCGCCTTATCCGTGACCGCGTTGCAGAGGCAGATATACAAGCCAGCTTCCTTTTCAGCACAGGGACCCTGCGAAGCCGAATGGGCCAGTGGAACAAAAACAATTCTCATTGACACAATACATGAGAACCATTATCGTTTGCAAGCGATGACCGACAACCGCCCGCAGAATCAGACTTTTCCGAGCGCCGGAACCCCCGCAATGGGGTCCAATTCTCCCGTGCGGATCCCGAGCGAGCGCCTTTTCCAAGCCGGGCGGGAAGTCGTGATCGTGCACAACGGCCGGGACTACCGGCTGCGCCTCACCCAGTACGGGAAATTGATCCTCACCGCCTAGGACGAAGAAAGGCCGCACCGCCCATGATGAACATGCTTCTCATCACGCTCCGGGAGGGCATCGAGATGTTCCTCATCGTGGCGATTGCGGCGGCGTACCTTCGCAAGACCGGCCGCGCAGGCCTGCTCTCGGCCGTCGGTTGGGGCGCTGGGGCCGCGGTGCTCGCTTCCGTCGTGCTCGGCACCTGGCTCGCCGAATCAGCGGTGACGCCCAAGTGGGAAGCGGTTCTCGCGGGCGTGGCTGCCGTGCTCGTGATCTCGATGGTGATCTACATGTTGAAGGCGGCGAAGCACATGCGCCGCGAAATCGGCGCGCGGCTGGAGAACGCCGCGGTTCGCCCGGGCGCGCGTGCGTGGCTCGCGGTATTCCTCTTCGTCGTGCTGATGGTCACGCGCGAAGGCATGGAAACGGCGTTCATCACCGCCTCGCTCTTCCGGCAGACCGAGACCGCGCACTTCGTCCTGGGCGCGCTTGCCGGCACCGCTCTCGCGGCGGCGCTCGCGTGGGCCTGGTCGCGCTACGGGCATCGCGTGAACCTCGCGCTCTTCTTCAAGGTGACCTCCGCCTTCCTCGCGCTCTTTGCCCTGCAGCTCGTCATCTACGCGTTCCACGAGGCGACCGAGGCGAACCTCCTGCCGATCGACAACGCCTACTGGCACATCGCGAGCGAGCCCTACGGCCCGGAGGGCGAAGTGGGCGCCCTGCTCACCTACGCTCTCGTCCTCATTCCGGGCGCGTGGCTCGCCTTCTCCGCGTTCAGGCACCGCGGCCACGCCCAGAGGCGCGTGCAAGGCACCGCTTAATCGTCCAACGCCAGCCAGCGGGCCGGGAGCGGACCGCAAGCCAGCTCATGCACCTCCACCAGGGAGCTGGCCATGCATCCGCTTGCACGTGTGTCCGTCGTACTCGCGTTGCTGTCTCCGCTGGCGGCTTCCGCGCAGACCCTTGAGCAGCGGCTGGAAGCTCTTCAGCAGGAAATCGAGCGCCTCAAGGCGGAGGTCGCGGCGTTGAAGCGCGCGCCGGCGCCGAGCGCCGCAGAGCCAGCCGCTGGGGCCCCGCCGCGGGTCGCCGCCGCGACCGCCTCCAGCGTTCCTCCGTCGAGGGAAGAGCCGGCCACTTCGATCTTTGGCTACGGGGAATTCAACTACAACCGCTATCGCGACGCGGACCGGACGAGCCGCGCCGACCTGCGACGCTTCGTCTTCGGTTTCGGCCACAACTTCAACGATCGGCTGAGCTTCAACTCCGAGGTGGAGATCGAGCACGCGGTCGCGAGCAGCACCGACCGCGGCGAAGTGGAGGTCGAGCAGGCTTACCTCGACTACCGGTTCAGCGACCAGGTCAATGTCAAGGGCGGCCTCTTCCTGATGCCGCTCGGGATCCTCAACCAGACGCACGAGCCGCCCACTTACTACGGCGTCGAGCGCAACGACGTCGAGACGCGGATCATTCCGACGACCTGGCGGGAGATGGGCGTGGGCGTGCACGGCGTGCTCGGCACGGGATGGCGCTACGACACCGGCATCACGACCGGCTTCAACGCCGCCAAGATCGACGACCCGGCGTTCGGCGTGCGCGGCGGCCACCAGGAAGGCCAGCTCGCCGATGCGCGCGACCTCTCGTGGTACGGCGCGCTCAACTACACGGCGCCGGGCCTCCTCGTCGGCGGCGGGCTCTTCACGGGCAACACGGGGCAAAACGGCCAGTCGAATCCGCTGCTGAAAGGCGTGGCCGCGAGGCTCACGCTCTGGGACGTCCATGCGAAATACAGCGTGAAGGGCTGGGACTTCCAGGCGCTCTACGCCGCCGGCAAGCTCGGCGACGCGGACAAGGTGAACCTCGTCACCTCCGCCGCCGCGACGCCTTTCGCCGCGCCGAACCGGCTCAAGGGCTGGTACGGCCAGGCCGCCTATCACGTCTACCGGAACGGCGACCTCGACATCGCGCCCTTCGCGCGCCTCGAGCGCTACGAGATTCGCCAGCAGGAGGACGCAACGCTCGGCGTGTTCCAGGATCCTCGCCTGCTCTCCAGCGTGCGCACCTTCGGCGTGAACTTCCGCATCCACCCGCAGGTGGTGATCAAGACCGACGTGCAGCGCTACAGCGCCGATGCAGGCATGAATCGCTTCAACATCGGCCTCGGATACATGTTCTAGTGGCGAGCGCGCGCCACCTCTGGGTCCCGATCGCGGCGGCGTGTGCGCCGGCGCCCGCCCATGCAACGCAGTACCTGACGGTCGAGCAGGCCAGCCGCCTGCTCTTCCCCGACGCCGAGACCTTCGTCGCCGCGCCGATCGGCGCGCAACGGGCGTGGGCGGCGATGCGCGGCGGCGTAGCGCTGGGCCACGTGCTCGTCGACGAGGTGATCGGCAAGCACGAGCTCATCACCTATGCAGTCGGCATCCGCGCCGACGGCTCGATCCGCGGCGTCGAGATTCTCGACTACCGCGAGACGCGCGGCGGCGAAGTGCGGGACCCGCGCTGGCGCGCGCAGTTCGTCGGCAAGAAGAACGGCGATCCGCTGCGGCTCGAGGACGACATCCAGAACATCAGCGGCGCGACGCTCTCGTGCCGCCACGTCACGGAGGGCGTGAAACGTCTCCTCGCGCTCCACGCTTCGTCGACGGGGAAGCGATGATCCAGCGCGCGAAACCGCTCCTGGGCACGATCGTGTCCATCCGCGCCGATGCAGGTCACGACGTAATCGACGAGGCGTTCGCGGGGGTCGCCCTCGTCCATCGCCTGATGAGCCCGGAGGAGCCGTCGAGCGACATTTCGCGGATCAATGCCGAAGCGCATCGTCAGGCAGTGAGCGTCCATCCCTGGACTTTTCGCGTGCTGAAATCCGCCGGCTCGATGAGCCGCGCGAGCGGGGGCGCCTTCGACGTCACGCTTCGCCGCCACGGCGCGACGCATGCCGACATCGTCCTGGATCGCGGCCGCGTGCGCCTCGGGCGCCGCGCGGAGCTCGACCTCGGCGGCATCGCCAAGGGATTCGCGGTCGACCGCGCCGTCGACGTCCTGCGCCGGCGCGGCGCGACGCAGGGTTGCGTGAACGCGGGCGGCGATCTCCGCCTCTTCGGCACGCACGTCGAGGACGTCCGCGTGCGCCTGCCAAGCTCCCCGGCTCATTGCATTCCGGTCGCGTCGGCCAGCAACCGCGCGTTTGCCACCTCGGCTGGCTACTTCCAGGACGAAGCCGTTGATGCCCGCACCGGAGAGCGCTCGTGCGCAGGGCGCAGCATCACCGTGGGCGCGCCGACCTGCATGATCGCCGATGCGCTTACGAAAGCGGTCGCTGCGCTCGGGCCAATTCCCGCGCTGCTCCGGCAGTTCGCGGCGGAGGCCCATCTGATCGACCGCCATGGAAGGCTCCATGCTGCTGCCGGCTAGCCTGCGTTACGCGCTGTACATCGCGTGGGCAGTCCTGCTTGCGACCGGCATCGCCTGGCTCGCGACCGACGCGGCTGCGATTCGCGGGTTTGCGCTCAAGGTGCATGGCGCGGCGACGATGGCCGTCCTCGCGCTTGCCGGTGCGGCGGTCGCGCTCCACACCCTCCGTGCATGGCAGGAAGGCAAGAACCGCACGTCGGGCTACGGGATCGCCGCTCTCGTCGTGGCGCTCGCGGCCAGCGGCTGGGGGCTTTACTACCTGGGCGACGATTCCGCGCGATCGCTCACGAGCACCGCGCACTGGATCGTCGGCCTCGCCTCGCCGCTGGTGTTCGCGGCGCACGCTTGGCTCGGCCGGCGCGCGCGCCGGCTCGCCGCGCGCGGCTAGTGCCGTGCGACGTATTCGCGCAGCTCGTCGGGGCTGTAGCGGCTTCCGGTCGGATCGAGCACGAGCAGCGGCGAGCGCAGGAGTACCTTCCGGCTCGAGTCGAATGTGGACCAGTTGTAATACCCGAACTTCGCGTAGTCCTTGTGCCCCGGCGTGCGGAAGCCAAGCGGCCCGCGGTAGTCCACCAGCGGCCGGCCGTCCATCCATGCCTGCAGGAATCCCGTGTCGTCCTGCGCCTCCCGGAAGCGGAACACGAAATCCGTCCAGCGGCCGAAGGGAATCGGCGTCTCGGCCATGCGGCGGATGACCATATTGGAAGGCCGCGGGTCGGGGCTCGTGCTGTGCTGGATCGAGATCACGAAAGTGCTGCCGCGGAGGGTTCCGATCGTGAACGACGGGCTGAGCCCGCGTGAATCGTCTCCCGAGTGGACCTGCGTGCCGAAGAGGCTTTCGTCGCCGCGGCGCAGCGTCCCCCAGTCATAGATGTAGAGGCTGAAGGCGATCCAATAGACCTTGCCGGGCTCGATGTTCGGCTCGAAGGCGATTTCGGACCGCCTGGAGGACGCCGTGGTCGGGTCCTGCGGCGAAAGCTGGAAGGCGAGCGCCTTTCGCCCCGGCCGTGCCGGGTCGTCCACCTTGCCGAACCGGAGCGTGTCGCCGTCGGCGAGCGGCGCCCCGTGGAGGCCGGACTCCGGAATCATCTTCGCGTCGGGATATCGGCCGAGCACCTGCCCCGCCCAGCCGCTTTGCTTCGCGAACGGCACGTCCGCCTGCGCCTCCCCGAGGATATCGGCGCGGTCGATGGCGAGAGCGGTGCAAGCCCATGAGAGGGCGACGGCAAGGATGAAGCGCATCCGAGCAGCATGAAAGAAAAGCTTTACCGCCCGGTTGCCGGGTCCTGCGCCCGGATGACTACTTGAGGAGGCCCCGGCGCGCGAGATTCGTCATCAAGGCGCCCGTACCGAAGGTCCATGGGGCGATTTCGTCGCAGTAGCGCACGCGGTTCACGAGGGCGCCGAGCGACGGCGTGGAAATCATGACGATGTCGAGCGGATGGTGGGTAAATCCCTGGCCGCGGGCATCGCGATCCTGCACCGGCGCGAACATCGTGCCGAGGAAGAGCGCGAGGCCGTCGGGATACTGGTGGTGCGGCCCGGCGGCATGGGAGAGGATCTCGAGCGGATCGCGGCTGATCTTTGCCATCGAGCTCGCGCCCTCCAGCCGGAAGCCGTCCTCGCCTTCGACGGTCAGGGCGATTTCCGCCTTTCGAACTTCGTCTACGGGGAAATCCTCGTCGAAAAGCCGGAGGAACGGCCCGATCGCGCAGGAGGCGTTGTTGTCCTTGGCGCGCCCGAGGAGGAGCGCGCTGCGGCCTTCGAGGTCGCGCAGGTTGACGTCGTTTCCGAGCGTGGCGGCCACCGCCTCGCCGCGCGAGTTCGCCACCAGGACGATCTCGGGCTCGGGATTGTTCCAGGTCGACTCGCGCAGGATACCGATCTCGGCACCGATGCCCACGCTTGCCATTGGCGCCGTCTTCGTGAAGATCTCCGCGTCCGGCCCGATGCCGACCTCGAGGTATTGCGACCACGCGCCTTGGGCGACGAGCGCTTCCTTCAACTTCATCGCCTGCTCCGACCCCGGGCGCACGCGGCTCAGGTCTCCGCCGAACAACGCGTCGATGCGCGAGCGGATGGACAGGGCCTTCGCCGGATCGCCTCGCGCCTGTTCCTCAATCACGCGCTCGAGGAGGCTCTGCACGAACGTCACGCCGCTCGCCTTGATCGGCTGCAGGTCCACCGGCGCGAGGAAGCGCGTGCGCCGGCTTCCCGGTACGCTCGCCGCGAGAAGCTCCGAAACCTTGCCCACCGCAGGCAACAAGCTCAGACCGCGGAGCGAGCGCGCGTCGTGCGATTCGAGCAGGTGCGACACCGTCGGCGCGACGCCCGAGAGATCGAGCACCTCTTCGCCGCGAATGAGGACGGGCGCCGGCCCCTCGACATCGCCGCCAAGCCACGCACGACCGACCAGGACCGCCCGGTCGGCGTCCTTCGGCAAGACTCGTTCCGCGTTCAGGCGATGGGAATCGATGACGCCCTCCTGATGAAGAGCCGCGAGGATAACCGACACTTCATCACTCCGGCTCCATTCGCGCCGCCTTCAGGACTGGGGCGAATGCGCGGGCGTCCGCCTGCATGCGCGCGAGTACCTGCTGGGGCGCGCTGTGCTCGGTCGCGACGCCGAGCGAGGCGTATTTGTCCTGCACCTCCGATTCGCCCACGATGCGCCCGAGCTCGGCGTTCAGGCGGTCGATCACGGCCGGCGGCGTCGCGCGCGGCGCGAGCACCGCCCACCATACGAGCGCGCGAAAGCCCGGCACGCCGGCGTCGTCGATCGTCGGCACGTCCGGCAGCGCGGGCGAGCGCTCCGCGGTCGTCACGCCAAGGGCGCGCAGCTTCCCCGCGCGGATGTGCGGCATGGCCGGAACCATGTCGGAGAAGACGAGCTCGACCTGCCCGCCGACGAGATCGGTCACCGCCTGCACCGTGCCCTTGTAAGGCACGTGGACGATGTCCACGCCGGTGGCCGCCTTGAACGTCTCCGCGGTGATGTGCGACGGGATTCCCTTGCCGCCCGAGCCGTAGTGCAGCTCGCCCGGCTTTGCTTTCGCGAGTGCAATCAGCTCGCGCACGCTCGCGACGGGCACCGAAGGGTGCACGACGAGCACTTGGCCCGCGCTCGCCACCATGGAAACCGGCGAGAAATCCGAGACGGGATCGAAGCCCAGCCGCTTGAAGAGGAATGGATTGATGACGAGCGCGCCGTTGTTCGAAAGGAGGATCGTGTATCCGTCCGCCGGCTGGCGCGCGACGAGCTCGTGCCCGATATTGCTGCTCGCACCGGGCTTGTTTTCGACGAGCACCGGCTGCCCGAGGCGCTCGGCGAGCTTCTGGCCGAGGAGCCGGCACAAGACGTCGCTCGTTCCGCCGGGCGGGAACGGCGCGATGAAGCGCACGGGCTTCCTCGGATACGCGCCGGCCGCTTGCGCATGAGCCCCTTCGCACAAGAAGAGGAGGAAAGCCGCCAGCAGCGGTCTCGCGATCCTCATCGCCGCCGCTTCGATACCTTCGCTTTCGGCGCGTTGGCTGCAATCGCTGCCCGGATGAGCGCCTGGAACCCTCGCTCGTCCATCTTGTCGCCCTCGCGCAGGTCGATCGCGCGCCTCGCGTTCCCAGCGAGGCTCGAGTTGAAGAGCTTCGCCGGATCCTTCAGCGAAGCGCCCTTCGGAAACGTGAGCTTCACGACCGACTTGTACGCCTCGCCTGTGCAGAGGATCCCGTCGTGAGACCACACGGGTACGTCCCACTTCCATTCCTCGACCACTTCGGGATCGGCATCGTGGATTAGCTTGCGCACGCGCGCGAGCGTTTCTCCGCGCCAGCCCGCCAGCTCGGCGATCCGCCGCGAGATGAGCGCCTCCGCCGACTGCTTCGCATCCTTTTGGGTTGTCATTCGCCCTTGATCCCGTTTGCCTTGATGATCGGCGCCCAGAGATCGACCTCGGCCTTCGCCATCGCGGCGAGCTGGCCGGGCGTCGAGCCCGAGGCGTCCACGCCGAGCGTCGCGTATCGCTCGCGGACGACCGGATCGGCGAGCGCCCTTGCGATGCCCTCGCCCATCCTGGCGACCACGTCGGCTGGAGTCGCGGCCGGTACGAAGATGGCGTACCAGCCAGTCGCCGCGCAGGCCACACCCAACTCGGAGAAGGTCGGGATGTCCGGCGCGAGGCGCGAGCGGCTCGGCGTCGAGGCGCCCAGGGCCATCGTCTGGCCGGCACGCACCGATTGCAGGAGCGACCCGGTCGTGTTGAACATCGAGTCGATGCGGTTCATGACGAGGTCGTTCATCGCTCCGGCGGCGACGCCTTTATAGGGGACGTGCGTGAGCTGCACGCCGGCCTTGATCTTGAAGAGCTCGGCGGCGAGGTAAGGCACCGAGCCGATTCCGGGCGTCGCGTACGTGACCTTTCCCGGATTGGCCCTGGCCTCTTCGACATAGTCCTTCAGCGTCTTCAGCCGCGAGCTCTTCGAGACGACGAGGAGATTGGGATAAGTGCCGAGGAGCGAAACCGGGGCAAAGCCCGACTGCGTGTCGAAGGGAAGGGACGCGAAGAGCAGGTGCTGGATCGGCAGCGAGGAGGGGCTCATCAGCATCGTGTAGCCGTCCGGCGGCGCATGGACGACCGCATCGAGCGCGACGTTGCCGCCGGCGCCGGGCCTGTTCTCGACCACGACCTGCTGCCCCAAGAGCTCAGAGAGCTTGGCTGCGATGATCCGCGATGCCGCGTCGGCCCCGCCGCCGGGCGGGAAACCGACCACCAGGCGCACGATCTTCGACGGCCACCCTTGCGCCCGCGGCAACCGCGCAAAGCCGGCCAGGGCAGCGGCGCCCGCGCCGAGCCGCAGGAATCGACGACGTCCTGAAAACATCCGAGCTCCTCCTGCCGCGAGTCTCCGCCGGCGACGGATTTAGATCAACCCGGCCACGATGTTGATGCTCAGGGCGAGCACGATCGTGTAAAAGGCGAACGACAGCAAACCGTGCCAGAACACCAGCTCGCGCATTGCGCTCGAGGTGACCTGCACGTCCGAGACCTGCGAAGTCATGCCTATCACGAAGGAGAAATAGAGGAAATCCCAGTAGTTCGGCGACTCGGTTCCCGGGAAATTGAGCCCGCCGGTCGCGTCCTTCTCCGGCGTCGCCGGATCGTCGCGGTAGAAGCGGTGCGCGTAATGCAGCGCGAACATGACGTGCGCCATCAGCCAGGAGCAGGCGATGGTGGCGACGGCGAAAGCGACCTGCACCGCCGGCGGGCCTCCCGTGCCGGTCTTCGGCTTTTCGAGCACGAAGAAGATGGCGGCGATGCTCGCCGCGACGGCGACGAGGACGACCGCGAGGACGCCGACCTTGCCCTGGTCGTTCGCCAGCACGGTGCGCCGCATCTCCTGCGCCGGGCACTGCTCGACGACCCACCAGGTCAGCGCGAGGAAGGTGCCGACGCCGAAGTCCCAGGACATCGCGAGGCGCAGCGTCAGCGCCATGCTCGCCGGCAGCAGCAGCGCCAGGACGGCGAACACCGCGAGCCCCAGCGCGAGCCGGCGGTGGGCGTTCAGCCGGAACGAATTTGCCGCTCTCGCGTGCTCGTTCATGCGGGCTTGCAGATCTGCAATTTCCGCTCCGATGGCAGCGAGCGGGAAAGGTGGCGGAGTGAGAGGGATTCGAACCCTCGATACGGGTTTAAGCCCGTATAACGCCTTAGCAGGGCGCCCCCTTCGGCCACTCGGGCATCACTCCACGGCGGGGCATCACTCCCCGGCCAGCGCCGCCATTGTAACTGCTAAAGATCAGGCCTGGTCTAGCTCGAACGCCTTATGCAGCACGCGAACGGCGAGCTCGGTGTACTTCTCCTCGATCACGACCGTGATCTTGATCTCGGAGGTGGAGATCATCTGGATGTTGATGCCCTCCTCGGCGAGCGTGCGGAACATCTGCGCGGCGATGCCGGCGTGCGAGCGCATGCCCATGCCCACGATCGAGACCTTGGCGATCCTCTCGTCGCCGCTCAGCTCGCGGAACTTGAGGTGCGGCTGCACCTGCTCCTTCAGGATCTTCATCGCCTTGGTGTAGTCGTTCCGGTGCACGGTGAAGGTCATGTCGGTCATGCCGTCGTGGCCGACGTTCTGGACGATCACGTCGACGTCGATGTGCGCGTCGGCGATCGGGCCGAGGATGGCGTAGGCGACGCCCGGGCGGTCGGGCACGTCCTTCACCGTGATCTTCGCCTCGTCGCGCTGGAACGCGACGCCGGAAATGACTGCCTTCTCCATCGCCATGTGCGGGTCTTCCTCGAAAGTGATGAGCGTGCCGGCCTGGCCCTCCTCGGCCACCGGCAGCGCCGGGTCGGTGAGGCTCGAGAGCACGCGCGTGGGGACCTTGTACTTGCCGGCGAACTCGACGGAGCGGATCTGCAGCACCTTGGAGCCGGCCCCGGCGAGCTCGAGCATCTCCTCGAAGGTCACCGTGCGCAGGCGCCGCGCCTCGGGAACGAGCCGCGGATCGGTGGTGTAGACGCCGTCGACGTCGGTGTAGATCTGGCACTCGTCGGCCCTGAGCGCGGTGGCGAGCGCCACGGCGGAGGTGTCCGACCCGCCGCGGCCGAGCGTCGTGATGTTGCCCTTGGCGTCCACGCCCTGGAAGCCGGCGACGACGACGACGTAGCCCGCCTTCAGGTCGCTCTTGATGTGTTCATCTTCGATCGAGATGATTCTCGATTTCGTGAAAGCCGAGTCGGTCAGCACGCGCACCTGCCAGCCCGTGTAGCTCTTCGCCTTGAGGCCAAGCTCCATGAGCGCCATCGCAAGCAAGCCGATCGTCACCTGCTCGCCGGTCGAGGCGACGACGTCGAGCTCGCGCGGGTCGCAGTGCGGCTGGACCTCCTTCGCGAGCGCGATGAGGCGGTTCGTCTCGCCCGACATCGCCGAAGGCACGACGACGAGGTCGTGCCCCGCCGCCTTCCACTTCGCGACGCGGCGCGCGACGTTCTTGATCCGCTCCACCGAGCCGACCGAGGTGCCGCCGAATTTCTGGACGATGAGCGCCATGCCGCCGCTTCTGCCGAAAAGCGGCGGATTTTACAGGAGAAGGCGCCTAGCCCTCGTATTGCAGGATGTTGAGCCCGGCGTTCCAGTCGCTCACGAACATGAGGCCGTCGGGCAGGACGAAGAGATCGGCGGTCTTCGCCGCGAGCGTCACCTTCGGCCGCGGATCGATCATCTTCTTCGGCGACGGCGGCACCCAGGAGGCGATCTCCTTGGGCGCGAACGCGTCGCGAAGGTCGAAGACGCGCACGCCGGCATTGTTGTAGGTCGCGAAGATCGTCTCTTCGCTGCGGAAGGAGCCGGGCCGGTTCTCGTGCAGGTTGTGCGGCCCGAAGGTGCCCGGCGCTTCGCACCAGGGCCGATCGCGCGGCGTGGGCAGCGTCGCGATCGGAACCGGATTCTCCGGCGAGCGCATGTCGAGCACGAAGGTGTGGAAGGTGCCCTTCGCGCACTTCTCGGCGTTCGCTTCGTCGGCCACGACGACGAGATTGCGGCCGGGAAGCGGCAGCGACGTATGCGTGCCGCCCGGGAACGGCGGCGACCAGTTGATGCGCGAGATCATCTTCGGCGCGCGCGGATCCGAGAGATCCATCACCGTCATTCCGCCGTCGCGCCATGAAGCGTAGCCGCGGTTCCCGGCGGTGAGCATGTGGTGCAGCGCGTAGCGCTTGCCTTGCGGCGCCGTCGGTTTTTCGCCGGCCGCGCGGTTCATTCCAGGCAGCCACCAGCGCGACATGATCTCGGGCTTGGTGATGTTCTGCAGGTCGACGACGCACAGGATGTGGTCGGTGAATCCGTCGAAGTGCGCGGCGACGTAGGCATAGCGGCCACCCGGCCACCACGAGCGGTTGACGCCCAGCCCCGGAATCTCGAGGAAGGCGATCTCGCGCATCTCGCCCGGCTTCGATACGTCGTGGATGGAAAGGCCCGAGCGGAACTTGCCCTGCTTCGTGATGCTGTCGGCGAGGTTGTTCTCGAAGTAGCCGCGCTGCGTGTCGTAGGACTGGAGCGCGACGATGTTCGCGCCGTTCGCGAGCAGCATGATGTCTTCGGCGACCTGCAGCTGATGAGTGCGCGTGAGCCCGCCCGCGGTCCAGAAATTCACCGGCCTGGGATTCCGCGGGTCCGTCGCATCGATGATGGTGAGGCCGTTCGAGAACATGTGGCCGACGTACGCGTGGCCTCGGTTCACCATCACCTGCACGCCGTCGGGCCGGCCGCCCTGGTCGCTATAGGCGACATGCCTGATGCGGTTGCCGATTCCCTGCGGCGGAACCGGATCGCTGGCGGAGGAAACGGCCGGCGAGGTCGTGCACGCGCCAAGCGGCAAGCACGACGCCCCGGCGACGCCGAGCCAGCCCTTGAGGTGATCTCTTCTGGATGGATTCATTGGGCTCCTCCCTTCAGCACCCAAGCTTGTCGGCCAGCTCGACGAAGCTCTTCACCGGCAGGTCGACGCAAGACGGATCGGCTGATAGGTCGCTCGTCTGCCCGGGTCCGTATTCCGTCGGGCGCGGCACGAACGCGGTCGCGAGACCTTGCGCCTTCGCGGCCTTGAGGTCGCCGTTGTGCGCGGCCACCATCATCACTTCCCCCGGCTTGAGTGCAAGCTGGCGGCACGACGCAAGATAAGCCTCCGGCATCGGCTTGTACGCGCGCGCCGTTTCGGCGCCGAGGATGCAATCCCAGGGCAGCCCCGAGTGCTTGGCGAGATTCACCATTAGCGCGATGTTGCCGTTCGAGCACGGCGCGATGATGAGCTTCGTCTTCAGCCGCTCGAGCCCTTCGCGCACGTCGGGCCACGGCGTGAGCCTGTGCCAGGCCCGATTGAGATGCTCGATTTCATCCTCGTTCAGCCCCGAAAGACCGTAACGGCCGAGGAGCTTGGAAAGGCTTTCCCTGTGAAGCAGGTCCAATATGGTCCACGCGCGGCGGCCGGAACGGACTTCCTCCATGGACGGCTGGTAGAGCTTGCGCCATTCCATCGCGAACTCCATGGGGTCGACGCCGGAGATGCCCTTCCCCTTGAAGAACGCCGCCGCCTCGCGGCTCACGCTCGAGCGCCAGTCGACGACCGTGCCGAAGACGTCGAAGAGGCAGGCCTTGATCGTTGCCGGGTTCATTGGATGAGCTCCCTTCTCACCATCGCATGGATCCCCTTGTTGCCGTCGACGAGCTGCGTGACGTGGAGGTCGCACGCGAGGCTGCAGAACACGTAGGCCTCGGACTTCGTCCAGCCCTTCATCGCGACGAGCCAGGCGATCATGTCGCGCAGCGCCTGCTTCGCGGCGTCGTCGAGGTCCACGTCGAGGCCGAGCGTGATGTAGTGCGTCGGCGTGATCGCGCGCGGCATCGCGAGATGAAGGTCCTTGCGCGCGATGAGCGTGAAGCGCCCCTTGAGGCAGGTCTCGAGCGCCGTGAGGCACACTTCGCCGTCTCCCTGCACCGCGTGGCCGTCGCCGGCGGAGAAATTCGCGCCGGGCACGAAGACCGGCAGGAAGAGCGTCGTGCCGGGAACGAACTCCTTGCAGTCCATGTTGCCGCCGAACTCGCGCGGCTCGATCGAGGACACGCGGCCGTACTCCGGCCGCGGCGCCGTGCCCATGATGCCGAAGAAGGGCTGCAGCGGGACCGATGGCCCCCACGGCAGCTTCGCGCGCATGCTCTTCCGGTCGATCGGCAGCGTGCGCGCCTCGAACTTCGGAAAATCCTCGGGCAGCGTGCCGCGCAACGGGCGGATGACGTTCCAGCCCCAGTCCTCCGTGAGCTCGATCGCCTCGATGCGCACTTCGAGCGTGTCGCCGGGCTGCGCGCCTCGCACCGAGACCGGACCGGTCAGGATGTGCGCGCCAAGGATGGGCTTGAGCTTCGTGACGATCTCGCGATGGACCGGACGAAAGCGCGCGACGTCGGCGACCTCGGGCGATCCCGATACCGTGTCGATCTCGATCGTTTCGCCGGACTCGATCTCGATCCGCGGCGGCAGCGCTGCATCGAAGTAGCCCCAATGGACGTTCTCGAGGCTGGGTGCCAAGGTTTTCATATTATGAAATTCTGCGTTGCGGCATGAAATGGGCGAGGGATAAGAGTAGCCTTGGTCGCATGAAAACCGCACAGAAGATTCTCATCATGGGCGCCTCCTACGGGTCGCTCCTCGGTATGAAGCTCCAGCTGGCGGGCCACACCGTGAAGCTCGCCTGCCTGCCGAACGAAGCGGATGCCATCAACACGTCCGGGACGCGCGTGCGCATCCCGGTAAAGGGCCGCGAGGGCCTCGTCGAGGTGGATTCGCGCAAGCTACCCGGCCATCTCTCCGCTGACGTGCCGGCGCACATCAGGCCCGGCGAATACGACCTCATTGTCCTGGCGATGACCGAGCCGCAGTACAGCTCGCCTGGCGCGCGCGAGCTCCTGGACGCCGTGGCGAAATCGAAGGTGCCGTGCATGTCGATCATGAACATGCCGCCCCTGCCCTACCTCAAGCGCATTCCCGGCATCAGCGCGGAGGCCTGCCGCGGCTGCTACGCCGAGCCCTCGTTGTGGGACGGCTTCGATGCATCGCTCCTCACCCTGTGCAGCCCGGACCCGCAGGCCTTCAGGCCGCCGGAGGAGAAGATCAACGTGCTCCAGGTGCGCCTGCCGACCAACTTCAAGTCGGCGGCCTTCCCTTCGGAGAAGCACACCGCGATGCTCCGCCGGCTCGAGGCGGACATCGAGGCGGCGCGCTTCGACACCGGCAAGGAGAAGATCGAGCTCCCCGTGAAGCTCAAGGTGCACGACTCGGTGTTTGTGCCGCTCGCCAAGTGGGCAATGCTCATGGCCGGCAACTACCGCTGCGTCACCAAGGAAGGGATTCGTCCGATCAAGGAGGCGGTGCATTCCGACCTCGCCGCCTCGCGCGAGGTGTACAACTGGGTCGTGGACCTTTGCGTCTCGATCGGCGCGAACGAGAAGGACCTCGTGCCCTTCGACAAGTACGCCGCCGCGGCAAACGGGCTCGCGAGCCCCTCGTCCGTCGCACGGGCTCTTTTCGCCGGCGCGCCCAACGTCGAGCGCGTGGACAAGCTCGTGCAGGCGGTGGCTTCGCAGAAGGGCCGCAGGAACCCGGCCATCGACGAGACGGTGAAGCTCGTCGACGCGAAGCTCGCGCAGAACCGAGCGGCGAAGAAAGCCGCCTAGAGGAATCTCTCCGGGGAGTAAGGCGCCGGATCCACGAACGGCGCCTCCCCCGTCATCATCTCCGCGATTAGTCGCCCGGTCACCGCGCCCAGCGTGAGGCCGTGGTGGGCGTGGCCGAAGGCGAAATACAGGTTCGCGTGCCGCGGCGCGCGCCCGATGACGGGCAGCATGTCGGGCGTGCAGGGCCGAGCGCCCATCCACGGCTCCGTATCGAGCCGCTCGGCGAGCGGAAAAAGCTCGCGCGCGATCGGCTCGGCGCGGCCGAGCTGCACAGGCGTGCGGATCGCGTCCCGCAACGCAAACTCCGCGCCCGTCGTGAGCCGGATGCCGCGGCGCATCGGCGCAAGGAAGTAGCCGCGCTCCGTGTCGAG